>NZ_JAQRFJ010000010.1:0-82709 GCF_028599065.1 Xenorhabdus sp. PR6a
AAACACAAACTCTGTGTTTGCCCCTTAATCGTTATGCACTGCCCAGATATGGTGTTCTGAAATGACATACGACAACCAGATTTTAGCGGTTATATAAAACAGAGACCGTCGTGTAGTGGAGAAACATTTTGGAAAAGGCTATATGGAAACATAAGCAGTTTCGGATGCTATTTTCAGGTGCGCTGTTTTGTCATTTAGGGGGGAAGGTTTATGAGCTAGCATTACCATTATTAATCTACGATATCACCCGCTCATCGGAAATCATGGGCTGGATGCGTGCTGCCGAGTTTCTACCTTATATTCTCCTGGCAGCAGTGATTGGAGCTTTGATTGATCGAGTGGATCGTAAGGTCTGGTCTCAATGGATGATTGTGGGACAGGTTGTGTGTTTGCTGGCTGGCTGGTTAGCCATCGAGTTTAGTCCAAACCCATTGTGGGTACTATTCCCTTGTGCGTTCTTTATGATGGCTTTTAACTTTGGTTACCTTAACGCCAGAATGGGAATGCTGAAACATGTACTACCTGAAAATTTACAAAGTGCAGCGATCTCCAGTATGAGTTCACTGAGTAGCCTGTTCCAGGCACTTGGTCCTTTGCTGTCTGGTGTGATTATTTTATTCTCATCCGCCCATATTACTTTTCTATGGATAGCATTATTTCTGTTTATTGCCTGGTGTTATTTGTTCAAAATGCCTTACGAAAAAGAAGTATTCAGAACCCCTGAAAATATAAGAACGTCTATCGTTAAAGGTTGGAAGATATTACAAGCTAATGTTCCATTATATCATATGGCGCTGGCTATAATGGTGCTAAATACTTGCTCAATAGTATTTTCTTTGCAAGCTATCTATTATGCCAAAACGGTTCTGGTCATGAATTCTGTTAACATTGGTTATATGGTATCTGCGGGCGGAATAGGAGGAATACTAGGTTCTCTATTGACAGTTCACCTACGAAGCCGGTTTGGTTTAGGATTCGTGTTGGTTGTCACTATGATCCTTCAGGCATTTGGCTACCTTTTGATTCTATTTTTTAACCACTCTGTAATGTTGATTTTTGCTTTTTTCTGGACGAATTTCTTCGAAATAATCACAGCTCTTCTCGTTTACACTTACCGTCAAGAAAGTGTTAAAAAAGAGAATATAGGAAGAGTAATGGGTATTACTGGCACAATATTTAAATTAGGTTTACCTTTCGGTTTGGCTATTTCAGGGTATGTGGTTTCGGGAGGCAGGATAGATCTGCTGTTTATAGTTTGTGCACTCATTCAGATTAGTGTGGGGCTTGCGTGTTTGCTGAGTCCAGTGAGGGGAGTGAAATAGCTTACTGCGCCACAGACCTACTGGCGAACACCTTAATCGCCAGTGCCAATATGACGCCTTTTCATGTAATTAGCCAGTTTTACGTTATCGCTTTTTGTACTGTTTTTCAACGCCGTATAAACACCACGTTGGTCATCTTGGCTTCTATGTTGGCCGAGCTTTTCTTTAGCCTGAATTTCGTCGAGCCAGATTTTGAACCCGACTATCGCTTGCATTTTCTGATTGAGGTAAGCGTCTGGCATAAGTTCTTTGTTCTCTATCAGATTAGGTTCAAAGGTATTGACCAGAGTTTCCATGACCCATTTTGTCTCTTCGTTTCCTAGGATTTCTACTACCCCATAGCAATGTACTGCTGAATAATTCCAAGTTGGAACAGCATTGTGTGTTTTATACCAAGTTGGAGAAATATAAGCATGTGGCCCGGTAAAGACCACTAATACTCGCTGACCATCAAATTCTTTCCAGTGCTGATTAGCTTTGGCTACGTGCCCATATAACACGCCCATCTTTCCTTTATCGGGAGTAAAAACAAAAGGAAGATGGGTGCCTATTAGTGCGGGAGAAATCAATAATCCAAAGCTGTTGTTGATAATAAATGTCGACATGCTGTCTTGGTCAGTCATTTCCATTTTTTTTGGTATATACATTGTCGTTGCTCCAATGAAGCCGTTGATACCAGGTTAAGATAAATCTAAATGATTTATCATCGAAAAATTGCGACTTGAATCAAGGAATAGTTGATAGGAAAATAGCGTCAGCGTAGAGATGTTGGTACTTATTGCAAGACAATCTCTACCAAATATAAATTGTCGATAAAGCACTTGCTATCCTATTCCAACAGGTCCATAATGCCGCCTCATTTTTGAAGAGGCAGAGGAAAATTTCTCCACTAGCGTCTAGAATGGATGAGTGGATTTTTTATTTCGCTGCTGATTTCTGGTGTTGTCCACGAGAATTCAATTCTTGTTTTTTATCCACAGTATTTAACATGATTACCCTGCTGAGTCACCTGATGATGCTCTAGTTGTTACACAGAGTTATCCACAGGAGGCTTCTTCGTGTTTGGTTTTTTAGGCTTATCATTCACAACCATAGTTCAAACTTAACTTATTGATTAATTAAAGTAATTAACCTAATTTAAAAATAACATGATCAGTGTTTATTCTCTGTTTGTTAGTTGATCAGCAAAGTATTTTTATTTTTATTCACAAGGAAACGAACGGGTTTTTTTATAAGAAATTCGGCTGATTGATTATTGAGCACTCCCAGTCTTGATACGGCAAATTGCCGGACCTTCCGCGACACGCAGACACTTTTCTTCACGCCAGTTGAATACTTAGCTTAACACTTGGTAGTGCAGAAGATTCTCAATGATCACGTCTAAATTATGTTATGGTTATTGGTTAGCTATTTAACTGATATGTCTACCTGATTCGTTTCTAATCCAATAAATCAACATAGATATTTTTCAATGAAAGAACTCGTTTTATCACTTCCAAATGAAGATGCCACCGTTGCATTGGGTAACGCAGTGGCGGCAGTTGGCGATCGCGGCTATGTTATTTATTTATATGGCGATCTTGGTGCGGGAAAAACTACATTTAGTCGTGGTTTTCTGCAAGCTCTCGGCCATCAGGGGCATGTGAAAAGTCCGACTTATACGTTAGTTGAGCCTTATGCCTTACAACCACGGCCTGTTTATCATTTTGATCTTTACCGTCTGGCTGACCCTGAAGAGCTGGAATTTATGGGTATCCGTGATTATTTCCATCAGGAAGCCATTTGCCTGGTGGAGTGGCCCCAGCAGGGAGCGGGCGTTTTGCCGGATGCAGATATCGAGCTGCACTTGAGTTACGACAGTGAAGGGCGACAGGCACGTTTTGTTGCGTTATCTAAATATGGTGAAAGTCTGTTGGATAATTTGAAGTCCTTATGAAGGGATACCCGACCATGATGAATGCCTTTTTCGTGAATGCCTTTTACGTAAATATCAGCAAAAAATGGCGTGCCCATTGGGGGATGGCCTGTGTTTTGTTTTTCATGTTGAGCCAGTTGGTTATGACGACAGCCTCAGCGGCGACGTTGTCGAATATCCATGTGAATAATGGCTCTTCTGAGGCCGTCGTGACGTTGGAATTCACCGGCGGGTATCCTGATTATCGATTCTTTCCTTTGCATTCTCCTGAACGATTGGTGGTGGATATTCGCCAATCCAGTAAAGTTATTGGGTTGCCGATGCGTTTATCCGGCCAGAATCTGATAAAACTTGTGCGTTCCAGCCAGTCACCTGATGTACATCATCAGCGAGTGGTCTTGGCGTTAACACATAAGGTCACGGCCACTTCTGTGGTGAAAACGTCCTCAATGAAAAATACTGGACATCAATCGCAAGTGGTGCTGACCCTGAAAACCCAGGGAGTTGCAAGCGACGCAGCGGTATCCAATCATCATACCTTACAAAATGATAGTAAGCGATTACTTACAAATAATGCTGCATTGACAGGAAAAGACACTAAGCCCGTCTCGAATCAGCGTGAACAAGGTGTGAAAAAACAGGCTGGCCAATCTGAGCCAGAAAAAATAACTCGCTCGATTGTCATTGCTATTGATGCGGGTCATGGTGGGCAAGATCCGGGTGCGATTGGGCAACGGGGATTGAAAGAAAAAAACGTAACGATTAATGTTGCCCGTAAGTTGGAAGCCCTTTTGCGCAATGATCCCATGTTCAAGCCGGTGTTGACGCGAAATGGCGATTATTTTATCTCTGTGGCGGGGCGTTCCGAAGTTGCCCGTAAACATAAAGCCAATATGTTAGTCTCGATTCATGCCGATGCCGCACCCAATCGCAGCGCCAGAGGTGCTTCGGTTTGGGTGCTCTCCAACCGTCGTGCAAACAGTGAAATGGGAAATTGGCTGGAACAGCATGAGAAACAATCGGAATTACTGGGCGGTGCGGGAGATGCGCTTGCCAATGGGACGGATCCTTATCTGAGTCAGGCGGTGCTCGATTTGCAATTTGGGCATTCACAACGTGTTGGTTATGATGTTGCTGTGCAGGTGTTGAACCGGCTCGCTAAAATTGGTTCTCTGCATAAGCGCACACCAGAACATGCAAGCCTGGGTGTTTTGCGTTCGCCGGATATCCCGTCTATTTTAGTCGAAACGGGCTTTATCAGTCACTTGTCTGAAGAAGAACTATTAGGCTCCAATCAATATCAGGAAAAACTGGCACAAGCCATTCACTTGGGGTTACGTCACTATTTTCAGGCTAACCCATTGCAGTCTGCACCAAAGTAAATAGTCTGTGTCAAAGTCAAAACGTAAGTAAGGTCAAATATGGCTATCAAGATATTACCCCCACAATTAGCAAACCAGATTGCTGCCGGTGAAGTGGTTGAACGCCCTGCCTCTGTGGTCAAGGAATTGGTGGAAAATAGCCTTGATGCCGGTGCAACCCGTATTGATATTGACATTGAACGGGGTGGCGCGAAATTGATTCGGATCCGCGATAATGGTTGTGGGATCAGTCAGGAAGATCTGACTCTGGCGCTGGCACGCCATGCAACCAGTAAAATTGCTTCATTGGATGATTTGGAAGCGATTGTCAGTATGGGGTTTCGTGGGGAAGCGCTGGCGAGTATCAGCTCTGTTTCAAGGCTGACATTAACGTCCCGTACTGAAAGCCAGACAGAAGCGTGGCAATCTTATGCTGAAGGCCGTGATATGGAGGTGACGGTGAAACCTGCCGCTCATCCGGTGGGAACCACCGTTGAAGTATTGGATCTGTTTTATAACACGCCGGCTCGCCGAAAATTCCTGAGAACCGAGAAAACGGAGTTTGGTCACATTGATGAAGTCATACGGCGGATAGCGCTGGCGCGATTGGATGTCGCCATCAATCTGAATCACAATGGAAAATTGGTGCGTCAGTATCGCCCTGCCAAAGATGAATCTCAGTATGAACGCCGCTTGGCCGCGATTTGTGGCGCCGCGTTTGTGCAACAGGCGCTGGCGTTGTCATGGCAGCATGATGCCTTGTCCATTAAGGGCTGGGTCGCTGATCCCGTGAATACGGCAGTCAGCGATATCCAATATTGCTATGTCAATGGGCGCATGATGCGGGATCGCCTGATTAATCATGCGATTCGTCAAGCGTATCAGGATTTGATTAAGGGTGAACAGCAACCCGCTTATGTTTTGTATCTTGAAATCGATCCGCGCCAAGTGGATGTCAATGTGCATCCCGCCAAACATGAAGTCCGTTTCCATCAGGCTCGCTTAGTCCATGATTTTATTTACCAAGGCGTGGCGGCGGTACTGAAACAACGCACTGGAGGAGATGAGTTGGCGCTGGGTTGCCAAGAAAGTGCTGCAAGCTGGGTGCCGGAGAATCGCCCTTCTGCGGGAGAAAATCATTTTCTCGGCAAGCGTAATGAGCGAGCTGATGAGGCACCTTCACGACGGCATGAACATCATGATCGTGGCACATCGCAAGCACATCATAAGGAAAGCTACCAGAAAAAACAGGGTGAGTTGTATCAAAATATGATGCAATCTTCACCGGAAGAAAAACGTGTGTTATTTCCAGAAAGGAGTGAGCCGACCTCTCAGCCAATCGCTGTTCCTGCCACACCAGTGCCATCAGGATCGGGGAAATCTGAGCTTGGAAAATTAGATCTTGGAAGATATAGCTTTGGCAAAGTATTGTGCATTTATGCCGCAAGCTATGCCTTGATCGAATCCCCCTTGGGAATCGGTCTGCTTTCCCTGCCAGTGGTTGAACGCTGGCTAAAACAGGCGCAACTGACCCCAGGGGAGCAGGGATTAAAATCTCAGCCCTTATTAATCCCGCTGAAACTGGCTCTCGATCAGTCAGAAATGCAGGCACTGAAGCAGAATAGTGACTTATTAAAGACTTTTGGGATTGAATCGACAGTCGCGCATGGAAAAGTGACCATTCATGCGGTATCGTTGCCTCTGCGCCAACAGAACCTGCCTAAACTCTTGCCGGAACTGTTGGGCTATCTAGGGGAACAGTCAACGGCTTCTGTGGAACAGGTGGCCATTTGGCTTTCCCGTCATGTGGGTAGCGAGCATGAAACGTGGAACATCGCGCAAGCCGTCCAGCTTTTGGCTGAGGTCGAGCGCCTTTGCCCGCAACTGGTGGGATCGCCGCCGGATGGGTTATTACAATTAATTGATTTACAAGCAGTGGTGGCACTTTTTAATCATGAGTGATTTAAAAACTCAACATCTGCCGACAGCCATTTTTATCATGGGGCCAACGGCTTCAGGAAAAACGGCGTTATCGATCGCTTTACGTCAGCGTCTTCCGGTTGAATTAATCAGCGTCGATTCTGCGTTGATTTATCGCGGAATGGATATTGGAACCGCAAAACCGTCTACAGAAGAGCAGGCACTGGCCCCGCATCGTTTGATCGATATTCTTGACCCCACGGCAGTCTATTCTGCTGCTGATTTTCGCCGTGACGCCTTGAAAGAAATGGCAAAGATCACAGCGGCTGGGAGAATTCCACTCCTGGTTGGTGGAACCATGCTATATTTCAAAGCATTGTTGGAAGGATTATCGCCTTTGCCTTCAGCGAACCCTGAGATCAGGACGCACATTGAACAACAGGCAGTGGAGCTGGGATGGGACGTTTTACATCGACAATTACAGGACATTGATCCCGTTTCTGCGGCAAGGATTCATCCGAATGATCCACAACGTCTTACTCGTGCACTGGAAGTTTTTCGGATTTCGGGTAAGACTTTAACTGAATTGACTGAAACGTCTGGAGAAGTATTGCCTTATCAGGTTCATCAGTTTGCGATCGCGCCGGCAAGCCGTGAAACTTTGCATCAACGCATCGCAGCCCGTTTTGAACAAATGATCAAATCAGGGTTTGAAGATGAAGTGAAAGCGCTTTATGCTCGTAGTGATTTGCATACAGATTTACCCTCCATTCGTTGTGTTGGTTATCGTCAGATGTGGTCTTACCTCGCGGGCGAAATATCTCATGATGAGATGGTTTATCGCGGTATCTGTGCGACACGCCAATTGGCAAAGCGTCAGATCACGTGGCTCAGGAGTTGGGACAATGTGACTTGGTTGGATAGTGATCAACCTAAACAAAATCTAAACACAGTCATGCAGGTTATTAGTACATAAATTCATTGATTGTGTACAATTGATCAGTACAAATGATCGGTACGAAAGTGTTATTTTTGAGTAGTTACTTCTTTTCGAACCAATAGGTTCTTAGTGAAAAACAACAAAATAAGGAAAATATAGAATGGCTAAGGGGCAATCTCTGCAAGATCCATTCCTGAACGCTTTACGACGTGAAAGGGTCCCGGTTTCTATTTATTTGGTCAACGGTATCAAATTACAGGGTCAGATTGAATCTTTTGACCAATTTGTCATTTTACTGAAAAACACGGTGAGTCAGATGGTTTATAAACATGCCATCTCTACTGTTGTGCCTTCCCGTCCGGTGTCTCATCATAGTAACAACCAGGGTGTGCCGACTGGCGTTGGAAATTATCACGCTGGCACTAACCCAGCGGTACAACAGGAAAGCGATGGCGCTGAATAAATCAGTCGCTGTGCCTGAAAATAAAAACATAGGTAGGGAGACTTTACCTATGTTTTTTCTTATTGGATTTTTACTCAGCCTGAGGGGTTGCACCGTTGTTTGATCGTTATGAAGGCGGAGAGTTAGCCGTTCTGGTGCATGTTTTCTTCTCACAGGAAAAAGATACGGAAAATCTCAGTGAGTTCGAGTCATTGGTGACTTCCGCAGGTGTTTCTCCTGTGCAGATTGTAACGGGAAGCCGGAAGGCACCTCATCCGAAATATTTTGTCGGAGAGGGCAAGGCAGAGGAGATTGCTGAAGCTGTCAAAAACAGTGGTGCAGATGTGGTGTTATTTGACCATGCCCTCAGCCCAGCACAGGAGCGTAATCTTGAACGCTTGTGCCAGTGTCGTGTTGTTGATCGCACGGGTGTGATTCTGGATATTTTTGCCCAGCGGGCAAGAACGCATGAAGGCAAGTTACAAGTCGAATTGGCACAATTGCGTCATCTGTCCACCCGTCTGGTACGGGGCTGGACTCACCTTGAACGCCAAAAAGGGGGAATCGGGCTGCGTGGACCCGGAGAAACCCAGTTGGAAAGTGACCGCCGTATGTTGCGTGACAAAATCAAACAGATTTTGGGACGCCTTGGCAAAGTTGAAAAACAGCGTGAACAGGGGCGTCAGGCACGCAATAAAGCCGATATCCCAACCGTCTCTCTTGTCGGTTACACCAATGCGGGGAAATCCAGTCTATTTAATACAATAACTTCATCCGAAGTTTATGCGGCTGATCAGCTTTTTGCCACCTTGGATCCGACATTGCGCCGAATAGAGGTGGATGACGTTGGCACGGTTGTTTTGGCGGATACCGTCGGTTTTATCCGCCATTTGCCTCATGATTTGGTGGCCGCGTTCAAGGCGACGTTGCAGGAAACTCGGCAGGCGAGATTATTGCTGCATGTTGTTGATGCGGCTGATACTCGCGTCGATGAAAATATTACCGCTGTTGACAGTGTGCTTGAAGAGATTGAATCCCATGAAATCCCTTCACTGATGGTAATGAATAAAATCGATATGCTGGAAGATTTTATTCCCCGTATTGATCGTGATGAAGAAAATCGTCCGGTCAGAGTTTGGTTGTCAGCACAAACTGGCGAAGGTATACCTCTGTTATTGCAAGCGTTGACTGAGCGCCTCTCAGGTGAAATCGCACACTATAAATTGCATCTTCCACCTGAGGCGGGGCGTCTGCGCAGTCGTTTTTATCAGCTTCAGGCCATTGAACGTGAATGGATGGAAGAAAATGGTGAGGTGGGTGTTGAAGTCAGGATGCCTATCGTTGATTGGCGTCGTCTGTGCAAACAAGAACCCAATTTACCAGACTATGTTGTCTGAATGTTGTCTGATTGATTGGCGCAAGACAACAAACAAGGTATCATTTTATCTGCCATTTCAAGGTGCTTATAGTCATGGAGTAGCAGAGATGAAATGGCGGTGATGAAATGACTGTGCCAGAATTGCAGTGACAGAATCAGCACTGTCAAAAGTATCACCCAATAATATTGGTTGCTTACAAAAACGATGAAGTCCGTCGTTTCTGCCCACGGAGGCCGCTGCTAGACCTGTCAGGGACAGGCAACGGTCTGTGAAGTGGGAAGCCTCACCCATCTGGGTGGAGAGCAGTCACCTCTGAAAAACCAGTAAAAACTAGAAAGTGGAGCTAAAACATGGCGTGGAATCAGCCCGGTAATAACGGACAGGACCGCGACCCGTGGGGAAGCAGCAATAATAATGGCGGCAACTCCGGCGGCAACAATAAAGGTGGTCGTAACCGTGGGGCAACTGATCTCGACGATCTGTTCCGTAAACTGAGTGAAAAACTCGGTGGTCTCGGTGGAAACAAAGGTGGAAATGGTTCTGAGCAGAACGCTAAATTTGGCGGGCGTCTTATTGGCCTTGCCGTTGCTGCTGCAGTTGCTGTTTGGGTTGTAAGTGGTTTCTATACGATTAAAGAAGCAGAACGTGGTGTAGTCACTCGATTTGGTAAGTTTAGTCATGTTGTACAGCCTGGCTTGAACTGGAAAATGACGTTCATCGATCAGGTCAGAGCTGTCAACGTTGAAGCTGTTCGCGATTTGGCAACAAAGGGTGCCATGCTGACTTCGGATGAAAACGTGGTTTTGGCTGAAATGAACGTTCAATTCCGTGTCACTGATCCGGCAGCTTATCTCTTTAGTGTGACCAATCCTGATGATAGCCTGCGTCAAGCTACCGACAGTGCCGTGCGCGGTGTTGTTGGCAAATATTCAATGGAAACCAATCTGACGGAAGGGCGTACTGTTGTCCGTAACGATACTCAGAAGGTACTGGAAGAGACTATCCGTCCATACCATATGGGTATTACAGTAGTTGATGTCAACTTCCAGGCTGCTCGTCCGCCAGAAGAAGTTAAGGCCGCATTCGATGATGTTATCGCAGCGCGTGAACAGAAGCAGCAAACCATTCGTGAAGCCAAGGCTTATGAAAACGAAGTATTACCTAAAGCGGAAGGTGAAGCGCAGCGTATTATTGAAGATGCCAAAGCTTATAAAGTTAGCTCCGTATTGAATGCTAAGGGTGAAGTGGCGAGTTTTGCCAAAATTTTGCCTGAATATAAAGCAGCACCACAAATTACTCGTGAACGTTTGTATATCGAGACAATGGAGCGTGTGTTAAGTAATACACGTAAAGTCATTGCAACCGAAAAGAGTAACAACATGCTGCTATTGCCATTAGATCAAGCGGTGAATGATCCGGCGAAAGTTCAGCAAAATGTATCCAGTGACACAGCGGTACAGAAGATGATTCGTCAGAATCAATCAACGCCACGACGGGAATCCAGCACTTATAACGGTAGCGATAACCTGCGCGGTGATACGGTCAGAGTAGGGAGACCATAATCATGCGTAATTCATTCATTGTTGCGATTATCGCGGTATTGGTTGTTCTCTATGCATCAATCTTTACTGTGAAAGAAGGCGAACGTGGTATTGTTCTGCGTTTTAGTAAGGTTGTACGTGATGCAGAAAATAAGCCGGCCATTTATGAGCCTGGTCTGCATTTCAAAATTCCGTTTGTGGAAACAGTCAAAACCCTTGATGCCCGTATTCAAACTATGGATATCACGGCCGACCGTTTCTTGACGCGTGAAAATAAAGACTTGATCGTTGATTCTTACTTGAAGTGGCGCATTAACGATTTTAGTCGTTACTATCTGGCAACGGGGAACGGTGATATCTCCCGCGCTGAAATGATGCTGAGACGTAAATTCAGTGACCGTTTGCGTTCTGAAATTGGTCGTCTTGATGTCCGTGGCATTGTGACTGACTCCCGTGGTCGTTTAACGAGCGATGTGCGTGATGCCCTGAATCAGGGAACCCATGAAGAGGGTGGGGCAACGGATGCCGATAGTGCAATCGCCTCTGCGGCGGCCTTGGTAGCAAAAGAGACAAAAGGCAAGCAACCAGCCATTAACCCAAGCAGCATGGCTGCATTAGGTATTGAGGTTGTTGACGTTCGTATTAAACAGATCAACTTGCCACAGGAAATTTCAGAAGCCATTTACCAGCGTATGCGTGCTGACCGTGAGGCAGAAGCACGTCTCCTGCGTTCACAAGGTTTGGAAGAAGCAGAGAAGATACGCGCCGTTGCTGATAAAACAGCGACTGAAATTAAGGCAAAAGCACAGAGTCAGGCATTGGTTTTACGTGGTGAAGGTGATGCGGAAGCAACCAAACTATTTGCTGATGCGTTCAACCAAGATCCTGAATTCTATGTATTTATCCGTAGCTTGCGTGCTTACGAGAAGAGCTTCCAGAGTAAGGGGAATGATGTGATGGTACTCAGCCCAGACACTGACTTTTTCCGTTATATGAAAGCCCCTGAGGATCTACGTCCTCGTACTGCGGATTAAGTGATTTCGCTAGGTAAATTACCTAAAGTTTAGCATCATCAAACTGGCGGAATGCGGTTAATATACTTAGCCGCATTCTAGCCCACGATAAGCCACTGTCAAAAACGACAGTGGCTTATTTTTGTACGTCTGTCATTACCAATGTTTACTTAGCAGCCCATTTATATGACGAAACGAAATAACAGAAGTAACAAAAAATACTGAAAGGTGCCAAATGAGATGGTAGAATCCATTTTTAAGCAACCGAGTGAACTTTTGAAATGGGTAAGAACGTTGTCGTATTGGGCACCCAATGGGGTGACGAGGGCAAGGGTAAAATCGTCGACTTGCTGACTGAACGAGCTAAGTACGTAGTTCGTTATCAAGGGGGCCACAACGCGGGCCATACACTAGTCATCAACGGTGAAAAAACCGTTCTCCACTTAATCCCATCCGGGATCTTACGTGAAAATGTCATTAGCATTATCGCAAATGGGGTCGTTTTAGCACCAGATGCTTTGATGAAAGAGATGAAAGAGCTTGAATCACGTGGGGTTCCTGTACGTGAGCGCCTGCTTATTTCTGAAGCCTGTCCGCTGATCCTGCCTTACCATGTTGCATTGGATAACGCCCGCGAAAAAGCGCGTGGTGCCAAAGCGATTGGTACAACTGGCCGTGGTATCGGTCCTGCATATGAAGACAAAGTCGCACGTCGTGGTTTGCGTGTGGGTGATCTGTTTGATAAAGAAACTTTCGCCGCTAAACTGAAAGAGATCATCGAGTACCACAATTTCCAGTTGGTTAACTACTACAACGAACCTGCTGTTGATTATCAGAAAACATTGGATGACATTCTGGCTGTTGCCGATATCCTGACAGGCATGGTAGTTGACGTTTCTGACCTGCTCTACAAAGCAACTCAGAAAGGTGAGCTGGTGATGTTCGAAGGTGCGCAAGGTACACTGCTGGATATCGACCACGGTACTTATCCTTATGTGACTTCTTCCAACACCACTGCGGGTGGCGTTGCGACGGGTTCCGGTCTGGGTCCACGTTACGTTGATTATGTACTGGGTATTATCAAGGCTTACTCCACCCGCGTTGGCGCAGGCCCATTCCCAACTGAGCTGTTTGATGAGACAGGTGAATACCTGCGTCAGAAAGGTCAGGAATTTGGTGCGACAACAGGTCGTAGCCGTCGTACTGGCTGGTTGGATATCGTTGCTATTCGTCGCGCGATCCAAATCAACTCCCTGTCTGGTTTCTGCATGACTAAACTGGATGTGCTGGATGGTCTGAAAGAAGTGAAAATCTGCGTGGGTTATCGTCAAGCTGATGGCACTGTCATTGATACGACGCCACTGGCAGCAGAGAACTGGGAAGGTCTTGAAGCCGTCTATGAAACCCTGCCTGGCTGGGATGAAAGCACTTTTGGCGTGAAAGATCACAGCCAATTGCCACAAGCTGCATTGAACTACATCAAACGTGTAGAAGATCTGACTGGCGTTCCTGTTGATATTATTTCTACAGGCCCAGATCGTGCAGAAACGATGATCCTGCGTGATCCCTTTGATGCTTAATCGATAGCTTCATCTTTTAGGCGTATATAACCGGGCTTATTGCCCGGTTTTTGTTTTTCCCTGTTTTGCTTAATTTTTAAAATACCCACATAATGATGATCAACTAACGAAAACCAATAAACCTACATTTTTTGGTTCCAAATAAACGCCGTGGTATTCAGTCTCCCAGAGGTGAGTGTGCAGTTAACCAGTTTTACCGATTATGGATTACGTGCCTTGATTTATATGGCTTCTTTACCAGAAGGCCAAATGACAAGCATTACAGAAGTCACTGAAGTTTACGGTGTTTCGCGTAACCATATGGTAAAGATCATCAATCAACTGAGTCACTTGGGATTGGTGAATGCTGTCAGAGGAAAAAATGGCGGCATCAGTTTGGGCAAACCTGCCAACGAGATCAAAATTGGTGATGTGGTTCGTTTCTTGGAGCCACTGTCATTGGTTAACTGTAGTGCCTGTCAAATCACGCCTGCATGTCGCTTAAAGTCAGTCTTGAATCAAGCGGTAGAAAATTTTTTGGAAGAGTTGGATAAATATACTGTGGCCGATATGGTCAAAGACAATCGTCCCCTTTATCAATTGCTTTTGGTTAAGTGAAGCAAGGGGATAAACAGCTTGCTGATGACAATAGAGGAATGACGATGTCAAAAGATCCTTTTCGGGAACGAGAGGCTGAAAAATACGAATCTCCTATCCCAAGCCGTGAATATATCTTGGATATCATTTCTAAACACACCACTCCGGTAAGCCGTCAGGAATTAGCACAAGAACTTCAGTTAACCACGCCAGATGCACTGGAAGCATTGCGCCGGCGTTTGCGGGCAATGGAACGTGACGGGCAATTGGTTTTTACCCGTCGTCAATGTTATGCGTTGCCAGAGCGGCTGGATTTATTGAAAGGCACGGTAATTGGCCACCGTGATGGCTATGGTTTTCTGCGTGTGGAAGGCCACAAAGAAGACTATTTTCTGTCAGCCGAACAGATGAAAATGGCGATCCACGGTGATGTCGTACTGGCACAACCTCTGCGTCCGGACAGAAAAGGCCGCATTGAAGTACGCATCGTGCGGATTTTGGAGCCAAAGAATAGCCAAATTGTTGGCCGCTATTTTATGGATGCGGGCATGGGATTTGTAGTCCCTGATGACAGCCGTCTGTGTTTCGATATCTTGATCCCGAAAGAAGCAACCTGCGGGGCGAGAATGGGCAATGTCGTGGTGGTTGAATTGACCGATCGCTCAACTCGCCGGACTAAAGCCATCGGCAAAGTTGTTGAAGTATTGGGCGAAACTATGGGAACGAACATGGCGGTTGAAATTGCGCTGCGTACCCATGAGATTCCCCATAGCTGGCCGCCAATGGTAGAAAAACAGGTCGCTGGCTTGGATGAAAATGTACCGGAATCGGCCAAACAAGGCCGGGTAGACTTACGTGAGTTGCCGCTGGTGACCATTGACGGCGAAGATGCACGGGACTTTGACGATGCGGTATATTGCGAAAGAAAACGCGGTGGCGGTTGGCGGTTGTGGGTAGCCATTGCCGATGTCAGCTACTATGTTCGTCCGCAAACGGCGTTGGATAGTGAAGCATGCAGCCGTGGTAACTCAGTTTATTTCCCGTCCCAAGTCGTACCGATGCTGCCGGAAGTGCTGTCCAATGGATTGTGCTCCCTCAATCCAGAAGTTGACCGCCTGTGTATGGTGTGTGAAATGACAGTTTCCGCCCAAGGCAAACTTTCTTCCTATAAGTTTTATGAAGCGGTGATGAATTCACATGCCCGTTTGACCTATACAAAAGTGTGGAGGATGTTGCAGGGCGATCAAGAGCTGCGTGAGCATTACAAACCGCTGGTAAAACATATTGAGCATCTGCATGAGTTGTATCAGGCACTGGAACAGGCGCGTGAAGAGCGTGGCGCGATTTCATTTGAATCGGAAGAAGCCAAGTTTATCTTTAATGCAGAGCGCCGGATTGAGCGGATTGAACCCGTTGTACGCAACGATGCACATAAACTTATTGAAGAGTGCATGATCCTGGCGAACATTGCTGCCGCTCGCTTTGTTGAAAAACACCATGAACCCGCGTTATATCGTATCCATGATCGGCCAAAAGAAGAGAGTATCCTGAATTTGCGTTCGGTCTTCAATGAGCTGGGATTGAGCTTGTTGGGAGGCTTAAAGCCAGAACCGAAAGATTATGCGCAATTGATGAAAGCCGTCGCTGATCGGCCAGATCGTGAATTGCTGCAAACGATGCTGTTGCGCTCCATGAAGCAGGCGATTTATGAGCCGGAGAATCGGGGGCACTTTGGTTTGGCACTGCGCTCTTATTCCCACTTCACTTCGCCAATCCGCCGCTATCCTGATTTGGCGCTGCATCGGGCGATCAAGTATTTATTAGCACAAGAAAATGACGCATCAGAAAACGGTGCTGTTGAGCCTCGCTCGACGTCAACCGGTGGCTGGCACAACGATCTGGAACAGATGCTGCAATTGGGTAACCATTGTTCCATGACTGAGCGCCGTGCTGATGAAGCGACAAGAGATGTGGCAGACTGGCTAAAATGTGACTTCATGCAGGATCAGGTGGGTAATATTTTCACCGGATTGATTACCAGCGTGACAGGCTTCGGTTTCTTCGTCCGCTTGCATGATCTGTTTATTGACGGTTTGGTGCATGTTTCGACATTGGATAACGATTATTATCGATATGACAATGTCGGCCAGCGTTTAATTGGTGAGTCTTCCGGGCAAACTTATCGCCTCGGCGATGAAGTCGAGATCCGGGTGGAAGCCGTTCACATGGATGAGCGTAAGATTGATTTCACCTTGCTTTCAACGACGCGCAAAGCCCGTAATCAGGGGAAAACGGCACGCAATAAGGCGAAAAAAGGCGCGCCGGAGCGTAAAAATGGTAAAAAAGGGTTTGATCATAAAAAATCAGCCAATTTTGAGCCAGACAGCCCTTTCCGTAAAAAGAAACGTGCGGAGAAGCCTGAAGCGTCCAAGCCAAGTGATAAGTCAGGCAAAAAGAAAAAACCGTCAAGCAAGACGAAAAAAATTACGGCAAAACTGAAAGCGAAGCGGGCGAAAAAAAGCGCAAGTTGAAAAGTGAATCCATACCATCGTTAATCAGGGCGTGGCGAATGCAGCCGCCCGCTATTTTTCGGTATCTTAAAAATATCAGTAAGTTAGGTATCAGTCAGTCATGAGTGAAATTATTTACGGTATCCATGCCGTTAAAGCCTTGCTGGAGCGCGATCCACAACGTTTCATGGAAGTTTATGTGTTGAAAGGGCGTGAAGATCGCCGTTTAACGCCATTATTGCAGGAATTGGAAGGTCTCGGCATTGCGGTACAAATTGCCAATCGCCAATGGTTGGATGCCCAAACAGAAGGCGCTGTACATCAGGGGATCATTGCTCGCATCAAGCCGGGGCGTCAGTATCAGGAAAATGATTTGCCGGATTTATTATCTCGCTTGGATCGCCCATTCCTGCTGGTACTGGATGGTGTTACCGATCCACATAATCTGGGTGCGTGCTTGCGTACTGCGGATGCGGCGGGGGTGGATGCGGTTATCGTTCCGCGTGATCGCTCTGCACAACTGAATGCAACAGCGAAAAAAGTGGCTTGTGGCGCGGCAGAAAGTGTACCGCTGATCCGGGTGACTAACCTTGCGCGGACATTGCGTGTACTGCAAGAACACAATATTTGGATTGTCGGAACGGCGGGAGAAGCCACGCACGCTTTATACGAGAGCAAGCTGACTGGCCCGATGGCGCTAGTGATGGGGGCGGAAGGTGAAGGAATGCGTCGTCTGACACGTGATCATTGTGATGAATTGATCAGTATTCCAATGGCAGGTTCCGTCTCTTCCCTGAACGTATCGGTTGCCACAGGCGTGTGCTTGTTTGAAATCGTGCGTCAGAGAAGTGATTTGAAATCAGAATAAACGTTTTTCTCTGCCCGTACCTTGAGTTTTTTATATTGTACGGGTATAGTGACGCGTCAATTTTTCAGCCGTACTAAACACGTTCCTTGCCTCCATGGGCCACGGCTGACCCTGACAGGAGGCTGAATAATCCGTAAGGAGCAATCTAATGCGTCATTACGAAATCGTTTTTATGGTCCATCCTGACCAAAGCGAACAGGTTCCGGGCATGATCGAGCGTTACAGTGCGACTATCACTAACGCGCAAGGTCAGATTCACCGTCTGGAAGACTGGGGTCGTCGTCAACTGGCTTACCCAATCAACAAACTGCACAAGGCTCACTACGTTCTGATGAACGTTGAAGCGCCACAAGAAGCGATTGATGAGCTGGAAACTAACTTCCGCTTCAACGATGCCGTTATCCGCAGCATGGTTATGCGCGTTAAGCACGCAGTAACTGAAGCATCACCAATGGTTAAGGCTAAAGACGAACGTCGCAGCCGTGATCTGGTCTTGGAAGAAGACTTGGTTGATGATGTTGATGAAGCTGGGGATTCTGAAGAGTAATTATTGTGACAACCAATCGTTTGGTGCTTTCTGGCACAGTGTGCAAGACACCGATACGAAGAGTCAGTCCATCCGGTATTCCACATTGTCAGTTTGTGCTTGAACATCGTTCACAGCAACAGGAAGCCGGATTTAGCAGGCAGTCATGGTGCAGAATGCCCGTCATTGCCAGCGGACAGTTGTTACAGGAATATACTCACAGTATAACGGTCGGCAGTCGAATCACTGTTTCAGGATTCATTAATTCCCATTATGGGCGTAATGGTCTTAGCAAACTGGTTCTTCATGCCGAGCAGATTGAATTGATAGATTCTGGAGACTAGCCAAATGGCACGTTATTTCCGTCGTCGCAAGTTCTGCCGCTTCACCGCGGAAGGCGTACAAGAGATCGATTATAAAGACATTGCTACGCTGAAAAACTACATTACCGAAAGTGGTAAAATTGTACCAAGCCGTATTACCGGCACTCGTGCAAAATACCAGCGTCAGCTCGCTCGTGCTATCAAGCGTGCACGCTACCTGTCTCTGTTGCCTTACACTGATCGTCATCAGTAATAGGTTCAGTCCATTAACGACTTTGAGAGGATAAGGTAATGCAAATTATTCTGCTTGATAAAGTAGCGAACCTGGGTAGCCTGGGTGACCAAGTTAACGTTAAAGCGGGTTATGCCCGTAACTTCTTAGTACCACAGGGCAAAGCTGTTCCTGCTACTAAGAAAAACATCGAATTTTTCGAAGCTCGTCGTGCTGAACTGGAAGCTAAACTGACTGACGTTCTGGCAGCGGCAGAAGCTCGTGCAGAGAAAATCAATGCACTGGGCTCTGTTACCATCGCTTCTAAAGCGGGTGACGAAGGTAAACTGTTCGGTTCTATCGGTACTCGTGACATCGCTGATGCAGTAACTGCGGCTGGCGTTGAAGTATCTAAGAGCGAAGTTCGTCTGTCCAACGGCGTTCTGCGTACTGTTGGTGAGCACGAAGTTCACTTCCAGGTACACAGCGATGTATTTGCACAGTTGAACGTTAACATCGTTCCAGAAGCTTAATCGCTGATTAGGTTTCCGAACATGTGACAAAAAACGCTGGCATTGCCAGCGTTTTTTGTTTTGTATCGCAAAATCATTTCCCCTCCATACTTGTTGTTTCCCTAAAACCTGAATACCCTCCGCATTTTCGCCAATAACTTACGAAACCTTAATCAGATTAATGTAAGGTAGTTCATTCCAACCTGTTTGGTATAGAGTGAGTACGTGTACAGCTAATATCAGTAATGAGGTTATAGAGCGGCCATGATCTCAGATGTAATTAATGTAGTTGAAATCATTAGAAAAATGTCAGATGGCTCGACGGAACCATATTTGTGTAAATGTGATGATGGATATTTATATGTGGTGAAATCACAACCCAAGATGCCGAAACTTCAACTTATCCATGAGTTGATGGCTTCTTACCTTGCTAAAAGTATCAATCTTCCTATGCCAGAGATTAAAGTTGTCTATGTATCGAGAGAATTGCTGGCATTTATGCCTTGTTTAATCGGAGAACTTTCAGAAGGACATGCGTTTGCTACAAAATATATTCCTGATTCAGCCGGTATCACCTATCATCAGGCACATACAAAGATAGAAAAAAGTTATCAAAAGTTAATATACTTTTTTGATCGCTTAATCAATAATTCAGATAGAAATCTGACTGAAAAAGGTGGCAATGTAAATATAATTTATAATTATAAAACAAATGGATACTATCTCATCGATCATAACTTGGCATTTATGTCATCTTGTGAGTTGAATGAATTTGATTACCATATTTTTTCTCCAATCAACAGAAGTTGGTATTTTGATAGGGTGGATAAATGCGAATTAGATAATGTTGTAGAAAATATTCTGTATTGTTTTAATAATTCTATTGTTAAAATTCCAAGTGAGTGGTACGAAGATCTTGATTATCAATTCATTATTAATAATATAAATAAGATATTAAACAGAGGGTACTCAGAAGAGTTTAGGAGCAGCATTATATGACTAACCCATGCTTATACAGTATCGTGAGGTATGCCCCTTTTGCCGAGACTGAAGAGTTTGTTAATATTGGCGTGGTTATGTGTATGCCTAAACTACGAGAATTTCATTTTAGGCTAACAAAAAGTAATGATAAAAGAGTTCGTCATTTCTTTCGGGATGATTCAATTTTTCCTTATGCCAGAGATGCTGTACATAAGGAATTAATGTTTGCACAAGAGATGGTTCGCGATATCCATGACCCTTACAAAATTGCAGATTTTTTTAATACCTTCATTGCTCCCAGAGAATCTATTTTCTTTTTCAGCCCGCCAAAAGTGATTTTGTCTGAGAACCCAGAGCAAGAACTCACTGATATCTATAATAGATTTATCAATCATTCAGAATATAGTAAAGAACGTAAGGAAAACATTCTTACCAGAGAGCTGAAAAACAGATTAAATCGTTATGATGATTTAAAAAATTTATTTAAAAAAGAAAAGGTTGATGGTGAGTTATCTAAATTTACTTTGCCATTTGTCGCTAAACAGAAAGAAAAAATTGTTTGTGTTATAAAACCACTTGCGTTTGCTCAACAGGAGGCCAGTGGAATGATTGAGCATTGTGATTCTTGGGTAGCCAGAATCACTAGGGCTGCAAGTGAAAATATCTTGAGTATCAGAAAGGTCTTATTCACGGTTTATGTAAAAGAGAATCTCACCCAATCAGAGTCTAAGGCTTTTGATGAGATACAAAGGACGTTAACTGGGCGCAATATTTACCATGTTCAACATGATGATGAAAAATCTATCATTGATTTTGCAAGATTATCTTTATTCCATTATCAAACATGGTGACAGTCATGATGATAGTTCAATAAAACCCCTTCACGCGTTTACCCGCCCAGATAGTGCTGTTATGCTTGAACCTTCACTTATTTAATCACAGGTATTTTCATGACAACACCTTCTTTTGAGTCTATTGAAGCGCGGGCAAGTTACGGTATTGGTTTGCAGGTTGGGCAACAATTACAGGAATCAGGTTTACAAGGATTAGAACCAGAAGCACTGTTGGCAGGGTTGTGTGATGCGCTGGAAGGTCGTTCTCCTGCTATTCCTGTAGAAGAACTGCATCGTGCATTACGTGAGATACATGAACGTGCTGACAGCGTTCGACGTGAACGTCAGCAGTCGATGGCAGAAGAAGGCAAAAAATTCCTGGCAGAAAATATTCAGCGTGAAGGCGTCAGCAGCACTGAATCGGGTCTGCAATTTTCTGTCCTGACCCAAGGTGATGGCACTATCCCTGCCCGTACTGACCGCGTTCGTGTTCACTATACAGGCCGTTTGATTGATGGCACGGTATTTGACAGTTCAGTACAGCGCGGTACGCCAGCCGAATTTCCTGTCAGCGGTGTGATCCCAGGTTGGATTGAAGCCTTGACTCTGATGCCGGTCGGCTCTAAGTGGGAACTCTATATTCCACACAATCTGGCTTATGGTGAGCGTGGCGCAGGGGCATCCATTCCTCCTTATAGTACACTGATCTTCGAAGTGGAATTATTGGAAATTCTGTAATTCATTGATTCTGCAATGCTATTGATAACGAATAAAATAGTCGGTTAGCCGGCTATTTTTTTAAGCATATTTAATTTGCAGTACTGCCAAAAAAGTTGCAATTTGAACGCATAAGCGGATAGCTGAACAATAAATGCAGAGGTGAATGATGCTACAACAAATCTGCCAATTGGCACGGGAAGCAGGCGCGGCGATCATGGCGACCTATCAGGCTGAACAGCCGTTGCAAGTAGAACGTAAAATGGATGATTCACCGGTGACTGCCGCAGATATTGCCGCTCATAAGATCATTAAAGCGGGATTATTGCGCATTACGCCTGATATTCCGTTGTTATCGGAAGAAGAACCACCTGCATGGGAAGAGCGGAAAAATTGGCAGCGTTATTGGTTGGTTGATCCATTAGATGGTACGAAAGAGTTTATCCGTCGCAATGGCGAGTTTACCGTCAATATCGCATTGGTAGAAAATGGCGTACCTGTGATGGGCGTTATCTATGTCCCTGTACAGAATGTCTTATATTCAGCACAAGGGCGTCAGGCGTGGAAAGAAACTAATGGCCAGAGGCTTCCCATTAAAGTGATGTCAGCGAAGCCGCCAATCGTGGTGGTCAGCCGTTCTCACAGGGATGATGAGGAGTTGCAAGATTATCTTTCCCAGCTCGGCGTGCACGATACCCTTTCCGTCGGATCTTCACTTAAGTTCTGCATGGTTGCAGAGGGAAAAGCCCAACTTTACCCACGCTTTGGGCCAACCAATATTTGGGATACCGCTGCCGGTCATGCCATTGCTATTGCGGCGGGAGCGCATGTCACGGATTGGGCGGGGAAAACACTGAATTACACGCCGCGCGAATCTTTTCTCAATCCAGGATTCAGGGTCAGTATTTTTTGATGCCAAGGCGATAAAGATTAAGGTGATAATGGCTCACAGCAGGCAGAACCATTATCACTGTACGACATCAAAATGAGTGGGCTATTTTTGCAATTCTGCTTTGATAAGGCTGATAACGTGCGTAATTTCCTCGTTATTTAACTTGCCATCTTTGACAAATTTCACGTTACCCTGTTTATCCAGCACAATGATGGCCGAACTTTTCGGTTCCAGCCCCCAAGTTTTCTTAGCCAGCCCGTTACTGTCGACAATAAATTGTGACCACGGAAACTGTTTTTTGCTGTCTTCAAGGCTATTGCGCACAAAAACGCCCGTACCAAAAATGGCTTCGTCGGTATTCACGATACTGGTCGTTTGATATTTATCCTTGGGTAAATTAGCCTCTTTCAAGGCTTGAATCAAAGGATCATTCATCTCTTTTGCGGAACTACGACCAGCAATATGCTGGATCGTCCTGACTTTTCCCGCCAGCTCAGTACTGCTCCAATTTTGGTAGCTGAACTTGTCATTGTTTAGCAACAGTTCACCTTTATCGGTCACACTGACCGCGGGAACGGGGTGTTCTAACGTGATGTTATGGGCGAATGCGAATATTGGTGTTACACTCAATATTGCAGATAACACAATGTTTTTTAACATATTTATTCCTTATTTATCATGGTGCGGCATGTTATCAGGGAATGTCATATTCAGCATAGCGTTTGTTAACTGGTCTGTCCTCAAAAAAATAAACAATTTGATAACATTCAGAATAAGGGATCAGTAAGCAAGAAGAAAAATGTAATATAATGATCATTAATATCATAATGTTACATTAAAACAGTGATTGGTTCTTGATATTCAGGGGAACAATTTTCCATATACGTAGTCTATACAGTTGGCATAATAGTGATGTGTCTTCTTGATTCACTGAATATGTTGTGTAATAGATGTTATGCAATAGCATGTATCGTAAGAAGCATGGGAGGAAAAACAGAGATGAAAATCTTTCGCCATTATAACCCAATGAAAATTGCTCTCTACGTAAAAACCCTATTTCGTGGGCGATTATATATTCAGGATATGGGCGCTTTTGAATTCAATTATGGAAAAATTCTACCCCCGAAAATAAAAGATAAACGACATTTCCATGTAATGAGTGAAGTTAATCAGCAAGTATTGCGTTTACAAACCGAAATGGGATGATTTTTTGTAACCGCTCATCGACTAATGGGTAATGTAATAAAGTTAATATGATACATAACATTAGTATAATAAACGGCCTTGCGGCCGTTTTTTGATCGCGGGTTATTTATAGGGTTGTTGTGGTCATTACAGAAATGCCCACATTGCGGTTTAGTTGGTGTAATGCCAATTCGACGGTTTCAATTTTTGATGAATGCTCAACATCAAGCAAGCGGTCGATTTGTGTGGGTTTCTGACCCATTTTGCGAGCCAGTTCAGCTTTGCGAGTACCTGTTTCTATCATGGCATTATGCAAAGCGGCTTTCATCGCTACCAGTACAGGTACACTAATAACGCATTCACCATTGAGTGGTGTACTACCTAGAGGAATAGGGCGGCGCTCTTCAATTTCTATTGCTATAGCGGTTACCACACCTTCAACGGCCTCCAAAAGGGCCTCATCAATAGACTCACCCACTGAGTTCATCAAGGGCAGATCACGGCATGATACGATGTAGGCACCTGTCGATTCATCATGCTCTAATTTAACGGGGTAATGGAATATGGACATTTGACTACCTCTGTTTGGTTTTTCGACTAAAATCACCAAAATATATTTGTATTAATTTTTTTATTTTGAGGCTTATAGCCCTAGGTCTTTCAATATCTTCTTGCGAAGCGGTTCTGGCATCTCTTTGGAACCATGATCGGGGAAAACCGAACGCAGACCATTCAAATTAACTTTTTGATGACTGCCACCACCAGGCGCTTTTTTGAACTCGGCTCCTTGTTGTAACAGCCATCGCTTGAACTCACTGTACTTCATTTGCTCTCCTGAGCTAATGCTATAATGATAACATATAAGTTTAATAAATTAACAAATAAAGTAAAAATAACAACATTAATGTTTATTATAGGGTTGTGTTAATGCTTTTTCCAGAGTGACAGCAAGTGTCACTAAATGCCTTTCCAAAATGATAGGAATAAACCTTATCCTGCGCGCTGCGCGGGATAAGGGATCATCATCTGGAAATACTCTCACTATAATGAAAAGCGATTTAGAGGGGATAACACGAGGAAATTTGATGGAATACTGGTTACAACAGGAGAGGCTGAGGTGAGCCTGCCATATCCACTTTGACTGGGTTTCAGGTTGGGCGTGTTTCAGGTAGTTAGCCCAATGATGACAACATTGGGCTAATAAATCAGCTAGTTACCAAGCGATGGCGGGAAGCAGATCCCAGTCCCGCCTAATCCGCAATAGCCTTCAGGATTTTTATGCAGGTATTGCTGGTGATAATCCTCCGCAAAATAGAATGGCCCGGCTTCGCGAATCTCCGTGGTGATGGTACGTTGGTCATCATTTTGTGTCATTGCTTGCTGGTATTGATCTCGGCTGGCAATTGCCTGCTCATATTGTTGTGGTGAAACCGTGTAAAGGACGGAACGGTACTGAGTACCAATATCACCATGTTGACGCATACCTTGGGCAGGATCGTGATTTTCCCAGAACAACATGAGTAATTGTGAATAAGTGATTTTGCTGGGATCAAAGACGATCCTGACGATTTCAGCATGACCCGTTAAGCCAGTACACACTTCTTCATAAGTCGGATTGGGTGTCGTGCCGCCACTGTAACCCACAGAGGTGGTGTAAATGCCTCCCTGTTGCCAGAAAAGGCGCTCCACGCCCCAGAAACACCCCATGCCGACATAGGCAATTTCCATATTTTCAGGAATGTTATTTATCGCATGCTGTGTGATGTCATGGTAGGGTGATACCGTTAATGGCGTGCTCCTGCCCGTCAGGGTATCTTGTGAAGAAACATGTTGTCTTTCATTGGTTGAATTTGGCAAGATTATCTCCTGTATATGCACAAGTTTTATCATTATATGTTGCTTGTATATCTTTAAAACTTTACCAGAATTAATTTATTACGGCATTTTTTTCATTGTTGGATCTTATACCCGATAAACTTCAGGTTGCAGCTCGTAAAACGAAAACCGCTGATTATCTCTCCGCGTTGCGGGGAGATAATCAATGCACCTTGAAGCATGACGAGTATACCCTACAGGTAGATAAATATTAGGAGTTCGAGTGTCACGATATCCCCTCATAGGTGCGCTTTTTGTCTCTATCGTCACTCCATCGGCTTATAGTGCAAATTTACGATTGAAAGTAGAAGGGCTTTCTGGCGAATTAGAAAAAAATACCAGAGTTCAGCTTTCCAATATCAGTACCGATGAAGTTTCTCCTGATGGCCGTTTTCGGGCGCGTGTGGAGAAAGCGATACGACAAGGGCTTCGTCCATTGGGATATTATGAGCCTACCGTTAAATTTACCTATCAAGAGAATACCCCGCCTGCCCGCCCCGTTTTAACTGCAAAGGTTACACTTGGCGAACCCGTGCGAGTCGCTAAAGTGAATGTTGATTTGGCAGGGGGCGCTAAGACGGATAAAGATTATGCCACCCTGATCAGAAAAAATAGGCCAAAAGAGGGGACGATACTCAATCACGGTGAATATGAAGATTTTAAAAGTGCATTGACGAATTTGGCCGTTAAGAAAGGTTATTTTGATGCCGTAATGAAAAAGAGTGAGTTGGGGGTAGCCGAAGCCCTGCACGAATCGATTTGGGATTTTGATTTCGATAGCGGGCAACGTTACCGTTTTGGCCCAGTGACATTCCACGGATCGCAAATTCGTGAAACTTACCTGCATAACCTGATCCCTTTCAAACAAGGTGAATACTATACCTCAGAACAATTAGCCGAGTTTAACCGCCGTTTGGTTGACACCGGATGGTTCAACTCTGCGGTAGTGGTGCCGGATTTTCACTTAGGGCGTAACAGTCAGGATAAGGTATTACCGTTAAATGCTTCCTTGGTTCCCCGTTCGGCCAACTATGTTGAATTGGGCGGTGGCTATGCAACGGATGTCGGGCCGCGTGTTCAGGCAAAATGGAAAAAACCGTGGCTCAATTCCCGCGGGCACAGCTTGAGTACCAGCCTTAACCTTTCGGCACGAGAACAAATCATCGACGCATCCTACAAAATGCCGCTTAAGGTCAATCCCCTTGAAGAATATTATCAGTTACAGACAGGTTATAAACGTAAAGATATTAACGATACGATTGCGGATACTGCGACCCTAAACCTTTCCCGTAACTGGGATCGTTTCACCGGTTGGCAGTACGGTGTTAACCTGCGCTGGAGTCTTAGCCACTTTACCCAAGCCAATGTCACCAATACCACTGTGTTGCTGTATCCGGGCGTCAGCCTCAGCCGTATTCGCCAGCGTGGCGGCACAATGCCTTATTGGGGAGATAGCCAGCGTTACTCATTTGATATTTCTGATACCACTTGGCGATCCAATGTCGATTTTTTCGTGTTACAGGCACATCATGTCTGGATAAGAACGTATCGCGAGAATCACCGCTTTGTGGTGCGGGCGGATTTGGGCTGGATAGAAACCAATGAATTCGACCAAGTGCCACCGGATCTCCGCTTCTTTGCCGGCGGGGATCGCAGTATTCGTGGCTATAAGTACCAGAAAATCTCACCGACAGACAGTCAGGGTAAACTCACCGGGGCATCTAAGTTGGCCGTTGGTTCGTTGGAGTATCAATACAATATCTATGGCAATTGGTGGAGTGCGTTGTTCGTTGATTCGGGTGAAGCGGTGAATGATATTAGAAGGAGTAATTTTAAAACCGGCGCAGGCATGGGGGTGCGTTGGGCTTCACCGGTAGGGCCGATAAAATTTGATTTGGCAACGCCAATCGGAGATCCAGATAGCCATAATGTTGAATTTTATATCGGGCTAGGGGCTGAACTATGAAGTGGGCAAAAAGGGTCAGTATTGTTTTCCTGCTGATGGTTGGCCTGTTATTGATGGCCGTTGTCGGGCTGATTGGTAGCCAAACGGGTTTGCATTTTATGGTTAACAGTGCGGCACGTTGGGTTCCCGGATTGGATATTGCGAGTGTCAGTGGCGGTTGGCGCGATTTAACCCTACAAGGCGTGAAATATCAGATGCCGGGCGTTAACGTTAAGGCTGATAATGTACACCTCTCTCTACGGCTTTCCTGCCTGAAACACAGCCAAGTGTGTGTCAATGCGCTGACAACGGAAGGAGTCACGGTTTCGGTGAATACTGCTGAACTTCCGCCATCGGCACCTGAGACTGAATCGGCACCCTTGACTGAATTACAGACACCGTATCCTATCTCACTCGACTTGCTGTCTTTGAAAAATACGCATGTGCAGGTCGATGGTATCGCCATTGTATTGGATGAGTTTAAAACGGCGGCTCAGTGGCAGGAAAAGCAACTGATATTCAAGCCAACGGAAATTAATCACCTGCGCCTGGCATTGCCAACAAGCGCATCTGAAAAAGTTGAGATAGCGCAAACAGCCAAGCCGCAGGCTGAACCGGAAAAATCATTGGGTGAAACCTTAAAGGCGTTATTTGCCAAGCCGCTGCTGGCGGAATTACCTGATATGCCCATTCCTCTTGATATCACGCTGGAAAGTGTCCACGGTCGTCAGCTTCGTTTAACGGGTGATACTGACATCAAGATCAATGATTTGCAGCTACAGGCCAGTAACCATGGGCAGGCAGTCGAGATAAAAACGTTGGGCTTACAAACCGCGGTAGGCTCACTGGCATTCCAGGGGACGGCAAAACTGTCTGAACACTGGCCGGTCAATTTGGCAGTGAAGGGGCATATCGATGAGGTCAATCATGTTGGTTTGGGCGACTTAAAAGGACAGCAGATTGATTTAACGCTAAAAGGTGCTTTATTGCAGCAGCTTGATCTCGCATTGAATCTTTCCGGCCCGATAACCGCCAGTTTGGATGCCCAGACTGAATTGGCAACAGCCGGTTTGCCTACGCGTCTGACCTTGAAAAGCCAGCAACTGCAATGGCCATTGCAGGGTAAGCCCGAATATCAGCTTGATGGCGTCAAATTACGTTTGAATGGCCAAGCCAGTCGTTACGATCTTTCTCTCCGCTCGGAGATTAAGGGCAATGATCTGCCACCGGCATTGCTAACGTTGGACGCCAAGGGCAGTGAGGAATCGCTTCGGTTAACACGTTTGCGTTTGGCGACATTGCAGGGTAAGGCCGATGTTGCCGGTGTGATGGATTGGAGTAAAGCCATCAGTTGGAATGCCAGGTTCATTTTGGATGGCATAAATACGGCTAAACAGTGGCCGGAATGGCCCGCCAAAATAGACGGTAAAGTCGCTGTGCGCGGCAGTTTGTATGGGGGAAGCTGGCAGCTTCAGATCCCTGAAATTTCCCTTAATGGTCATATGAAGCAGAATGTGATCAAAGCGCAGGGTAAGGCGTCGGGCAATGCAGCAGGGCAGTGGGATATTCCTCAACTCGATGTTGTCATTGGGCGTAATACCGTGAATGTCCAAGGACGGATGACGGCTGAGGCGTGGAAACTTGATGGTGAAATTCATGCGCCGCAATTAAACGGCTTACTGCCAGGTCTGGCTGGCTTTATGACCGGTGAGGTCAAACTGCGTGGCAATATCAAAGCGCCGCAAATCATGGCGGATTTAAATGCACGTGGGTTGCGCTGGCATGAGTTAAGGGTGGATAGTGCCACGATTAAAGGTGATATACGCTCAGCTGAACAGATCCAAGGCCAGCTATCGGTCGTGGTGCGTCAATGGCAACAGGCGGATCTCACGATCAAAAATTTGATGCTCACTGCGAATGGCTCGGAAAAGAAACATCATTTACAACTGAAAATTGACGGTGCGCCGGTATCTGGCCAGTTGGCACTTGATGGTAGCTTTGATCGTCAAAAGGAGCACTGGAAAGGCAATATCAACCATACTGACTTGACTACGCCGGTTGGTGAGTGGCGTTTAAGTCCGGCGATATCCGTTGATTACTTCAACTTGCAACAAAAAGCTATCGTCGGAACGCATTGCTGGCTTAATCCCAATGCGCGCCTGTGTATCTCAAAACCGATTGAGGCGGGAAGTAGCGGTCATGCCCAAGTGGCGCTCGAGCACTTCGATTTGGCGATGATCCAGCCATTCCTTGATAAAAGTACCCAACTTAAGGGAGTATTCAACGGTCATGCTGATATCCGATGGACAGCAGATCAGGGATGGCCACAAGCAAAAGTGGCTCTTCAAGGGAACGGGGTACAAGTTCGTCAGGTTGTGGAAGGGAATACCTTACCGGTTAATTTTGAAACCGTCACCTTAAATGCGGGTTTGGCAAATGGCAAGGCGAATTTGGCATGGTTATTCAAACTGGCGGGTAATGGGCAGTTGAAAGGCGATGTGCAGGTTGCTGATTTAGAGGGTAGCCGAAAATTATCAGGAAATGTTGATATTCAGGCACTTTCCTTAAAGCTGATTAAACCGATTTTGGGTAAAGGCGAAAAAGGGGAAGGCGGGTTAAACGCCAATCTACGTATTGGTGGAAATGTGAAGCATCCGTTGCTCTTTGGTCAACTTAGCGTTGATGTTGTGAAAATGAGCAATCATTGGCTGCCATTCGATATTACCCAAGGCCAGCTGGCGATTCATTTTGCCGGTGCCAGTTCTGATTTGTATGGCATGATTAGAACGCCCAAGGGGCAATTAAATCTGAGTGGTTATGCTGATTGGCGTAGTCTGGATGAGTGGTATGCCAGAGTGGCAGCCAATGGTGACAAATTCCGTATCACACTCCCTCCGATGGTGAAGGTCGATGTCAGTCCAAATTTGGTGCTGGAAGCGAAACCAAACCTATTGAAACTTGACGGTAATGTGGATATCCCATGGGCACGTATTACCGTTCAGGAGTTACCGGAGTCTGCGGTAGGGGTTTCCGCGGATGAAGTGATGCTGGATAAGCACCTCCAGCCCATCGAGAAGAAAAAATCACCTATTTTGATTCAAAGTAACTTAAATGTGCATATTGGCGATGATGTGCACCTGAGCGCCTTTGGCTTGAAGGCACAACTTAAAGGTGCTTTGAAAGTCCTTCAGGATAAACAAGGATTGGGGCTGAATGGCCAGATTGATATTCCGGAAGGGAATTTCCATGCTTATGGACAGGATTTACAAGTGCGTAAGGGGACCATTATGTTCTCTGGCCCACCGGATCAGCCATTGCTAAATATTGAAGCTATCCGTAATCCTGAATCGACAGCGAATAAAGTCATCGCAGGTGTGCGGGTAACGGGATTGGCAGATAAACCGAAAGTGGACGTTTTTTCTGATCCCGTCAAATCACAACAGGAGGCCTTGTCATATTTGTTACGGGGCGAAGGGTTAGAAAAAGGGGATTCTGACAACTCGCAAATGGCTGCGATGCTGATTGGGTTGGGCATTGCCCAGAGTGGGCAATTAGTCGGTAAGATTGGGGAAACTTTTGGCGTTTCTGATTTGGCTTTGGATACCCAAGGGGTGGGGGATAAATCTCAGGTGGTGGTCAGTGGCAGAATTACCAACGACTTACAGGTGAAATATGGCGTGGGCATTTTTGATTCTTTGGCAACCCTGACGTTACGTTATCGTGTTATGCCAAGATTGTATCTGGAAGCAGTATCTGGTATTGATCAGGCTTTAGATCTGCTCTATGAGTTTGAGTTTTAAAGATGCGAGTTATTGTTTATGGTAGCCTGAGGCGAAAACAAGGCAATCACCACTGGATGACAGATGCCCAATTGTTAGGCGAACACCGGTTAGAAGGTTATGAAATTTATGATCTGGGGCATTATCCGGCGGTTGTCCGTGGCGAAGGAACAATCGAATGTGAAGTCTATCGTATTACGCCATCCATCCTGACTGAATTGGATGAGTTGAAAAAATACGCTCAGGAGTACGAAAGGGAACTGATTGAAACACCTTATGGTAAAGCATGGATCTACCTCTATAAATTATCAGTTGAGGGGTTACAGAGGATAACCAGTGGTGACTGGCTAAAGCGCCACGGAGAAGAATAAGCATTAGGAACGCAGCCAAAACCTCTGTCCCGATTTGGGCAGAGGTTCTGGGGATTAACATCCGCAATTACCAGCCAGAATTATTTTTTGGCAGCGCGTTCGAAAGAAGACAAGATTTCAGCCTTAGCCGCGTCAACATTGTCCCATCCTTCAACTTTCACCCATTTGCCTTTTTCCAGATCTTTATAGTGCTCGAAGAAGTGAGTAATTTGGGCGCGCAGCAGTTCTGGCAGATCATTGACATCTTTGATGTGATCGTATTCTTTGCTCAGTTTGGTATGAGGCACAGCGACCAGTTTTGCATCTTCACCGGATTCATCAGTCATTTTCAGGACACCCACTGGACGGCAGCGGATAACAGAACCTGGCTGTAATGGGTATGGTGTCGGAACCAATACGTCAACCGGATCACCGTCGAGAGACAGGGTATTGTTGATATAACCGTAGTTACATGGATAGAACATCGCCGTTGACATAAAACGGTCTACAAACAGGGCACCAGACTCTTTGTCTACTTCATATTTAATAGGATCTGCATTTGCTGGGATCTCAATAATGACATAAATATCTTCAGGTAGCTCTTTGCCGGCCGGTACATGATTTAGGCTCATAAAACGGTTTCCTTCAATTTCAAACCAAAATGGAGTGCCGGGTATTATAGCCAAAACAGGCCAAAATTCCTCGGATTTTTCGGTTGTGGCGCTGGCTTAAGAGCATAATAAAAGCGCAGACTCAATGATTATTGAGTCTGCGCTGATTTTATATTAGTCGTGGTTTACTGTGGATAAGTTTCACCATAACTATTAACGCGGATGACACAAACGGGTATCGTCTGTTTATCGTCATTATTGTTACCTTCTGACACGACTGTCCGGTTAATGTAGTCATATCCATAGAAGGTGGTATAGTCACCGGGTCTGCCTCCTGAGAAATAGGTATGCAACAGACGAGTACCTTTAATGCTGTAATTTAGCTTGTCAATGAGACTCTTGAGTCCAAGGTAAGGGAAATGCTTTTCGTCATATTCATAGCTCAATGAAGACGAAGTCGTTACTTGAGGATATGCGCCGAGATCAAATACCGTCAGTGGGACAGGTTGTTGATTCCCGATGCTTGTTTTCAATGCAGGGTCACTATTATCACAAAGCTCATTTATTGCCGTCAAGTCAATAGTCGGAGACTGTGGATTGTCAGGGAAAAATATGTACCTTTTTGGCTTGAAGGTATAGTAATAACCGGATGTTATGCCTGTGACGTTATCTCTTTTGGTGAGTGTAACGGTGACTGGCCATTTTTTAGCGGAGAAATTCTGTTTGAGGAATTTTATATTCCCTGTTGTTTTGTCCACTTTCACCAAATCGAGATCGGAAGAAGTGATGTTTGTTGTTCTTATCCTGCCAGTCTGATCGCTGTTAACATGCAAATTAGTTTTCCCATCTTTTGTCAATTGAACAATGAGATCTTCATGCACGTTATAGGGTCTTTCCTGCTCTGGGATATATTTGGGACTTGGTGAGTCTGGTACTTGCATCAGAATTCCCACTGGTTTGGGAATGGGATTAAAGCTGACAGGCATGGATTTTTGGCCTGCTGCACTATTCTCACCGGATGCGTCTGGGAATATGGTGAAGTAAATATCATCCATACCGACTTGACTGGTCATATAGAAAGTTAAATAACCCTCGGCATCGGTGGTTGGATTTGTCGGTATCTCAAGTCTGACCTCCGCTGGAACGATAAATTTTTGCGTATTCAATAGTTCGGTTTTAAGTTTGCTCAGGGTCTGATTTCTTAATGGACGTTTACTTTCCGCATCGAAAACCTTCATCTTATAGGTATAGCGTTCCTTTCCGTCAGCGGTTATTGGCTCCATAGGTGATTGCGTTATCGTATCGAACTCAAGCTCTAGATTTTCCGGTGCGATAAAATCGAATGGTTCAGAGAAACTTTGATGTGTTCCATTAATCAACACACCGGCTTTAGCGCCTTTCACCACTTGGGTGTTGGTCACAATCGCCTTGATTTTTCCGTCTTCATCCGTGGAGTTTTCATAGCCCGGAGCGGGTTTAATCGATAATCCCTGTAGGTCAGAAGGCTCTGTGGTCCATTGTAAGTTCATATCCATTTTCTTACTGAGTGTATTACCATCCAAATCGAACACGGTCGCAGTCACAATGATGGGTTTGTTTTCCGTTGCCTCATAAGGTCCTTTTTGGTCAAACACAAAGTCTTTGGCCTTAACGGCAAAAGTGGGCGAAGTGTCGCCTTTTACCTCTAAATTAGGTTGATCATCCACTGACAGATAAATCTTCGTCTTTGGTTCAAGAGGTTTGGTACTAGTCAATGTTGCAGTTAACTGACCTTTATCATTGGTTTTGCCTGATGGATCCCAGTTCAATTTTGTATGTTGATCCGGCGGGTCGATGCTCCATTTTACATTTGGCATGACTCTATTTTGAATAATAACGGGGTTATTTTTATTGCCATAGGTGATTGTGGCGGCCAGATCATAAGCCGATTTGCCATTGGAAATCATCGGGTCGTTGCCTGGTGTGATGCTTGGATCTTTAATGGCAAAAGGTTCTACAACCACATTCATGTGAGTTGTCGTAGGCTTATCGCTATCTGAGATTTCAGCAGTAGCAGACAGGGTATAGCTGTTTATCCCCTTGGCAGAATATTTCGGTAGATCGATGTCAGCAGATTGACTACCCGGTATGATCACTCCTCCATTTTTATGGAACGCTTCATCAGCCTGCCATGATAACTTCTTCAGTTTGTTTTCAGCGGTAATATTAGGAATGATTGAAACATGTTGTTGGGTACTGTATCCGACTAAGGTACCTGGCAAGGCAAGGTTGAATTTGGGTTTTTTCTTGTAGTCCAGCACGATGTTGTTGTTTCTTTCCACGATATCATAACGGCTTCCAGCCAGTGTGCGTATGGAAGCAACACTACCTGGTGAAACCTGATCCGCAAAAGGGATACCAAAGCGGTAATTCAGATTGGCCAGAAAGAGTGTCTCACTGTGTCCACTGTTTCCGAGTTTATAATCCACGCCCATTGTCACCAGAGGAACAGGGGTATAATTCAGGCCAAATCGCGTAAGGCTAGGATCTTTTTGCTTGGTTTCCCGATTGAACAGAGCGACGTTATCACCGAAGTACTGTTCATAACTCAATTTCCCCCCAAGGTTGGGATAAACAGGTAAGAAAAATTCCCCATTGATATCGTAGCCGTCGGCGGGTCGTTCTTCATAGTCCAGCTCTTTTGGTGATTCACGCCATTTGCTCAAACGCCAATAAGTATTGGCAGACAATTTAACATAATTCGTCCAAACCTCACTTCCAACTCCCAACCGTTGATGTTGACCCGTAAAGTCATTGTCAAAGAAGGTATTTAAGCCATACATCCAACTGGACGTGAAATAACGTCCACCAAGGCCAATATTTAGGGTATCGCGACTATCATGATGACGATAACCTAACTGAGAGAAAAATAGCCATTCTGCTTTATTATCGTAGAGAGGTAACAGCAGATCCAAGGCACTGTCATCCAATTTTCCTTTTCTATCAATGGAAAGATGAATATTGGCAGAGCCAAATCTGGACAACCATTTTTGCGTTTCTGTGGAGATAGCGCTATTGACTTTCCCCAATGCGTAGGATTTTGCCTGCTCAGTTAACTGAGAGGGTGAGGAGGATAAAATATTAGTCACCCTATGGATATTTTGTGCGATGACACCCACTTTTTCATCAATAGTCGCTTGATTGTTCTCCACCTTATTTGTGTGATTTTCATGGGCTAGTGTTTGTAATAGTGTTGTTTCTTTTATTCTATTCTCTTGCGATTTTTCACCTGCTGAAAGCGCACTCGTAGACGCAAAAGGTAAAAAAAACGAATACATGAGAATAGAAAGCCTAAAAACTTTATGATTAATATACGAGTCCATATATGAATTCCTCATAAAATATGGGCTGTCGCCAGCGCTTTAGCATTACACCTTTGATGTTCCAATTTTCAGTTTTATTGGGTATAGATATCTAATTAATATAAAAAGATAATATTTCCCATACCTACATACATTAGGAAAAATTTTGTTGTTGTGCGTAATGAAAAATTATTATCAACCGATAACAAAAAGTTATCGATTTATTTGCGTTGAAATTGCATTTTATCTTGCAAAAAAAACTTTATGCAAAAGCAGTATTTTTTCAGTAATGACTGGCGTATCAGAGGGAATATATAATCAAATTGGTTTCAGGAAGAGCGTGATTGAAACAGGAAAAAATGAATAATAAAAGAGGCGCAAATATTACCTCTTTTACATGATGACTTCATTCTAATTTATGGCTTAATCAAACCGCTTATTCATCAGGATATTTCGCCATAAAACTTTCTGCTTTTTCTACCATAGATTTTGTGCCGACAAAGAAAGGTACTCGTTGGTGCAGTTTATTTGGCACAATATCCAGAATACGGCTGGTGCCATCACTGGCTTTACCACCGGCTTGTTCTGCCAGAAATGCGATTGGGTTGCATTCATAAAGTAAGCGCAGTTTTCCGGTTGGATGATTTGCCGTACTTGGGTAGATATAGATGCCACCTTTTAACAGATTGCGGTGGAAATCAGCAACCAAAGAACCGATATAACGGGTCGTATAAGGACGTTGGGTTGCTTCGTCTTGTTCCTGACAATATTTGATGTATTTCTTCACACCCAGTGGGAACTTGATGTAGTTCCCTTCATTAATAGAGTACATATTACCCTGTTCTGGAAACTGGACTTTCTCATGGGTCAGACAGAACACACCAAGGGAAGGGTCATACGTAAAAGTATGGACACCGCAGCCTGTGGTATAAACCAGCATGGTCGATGAACCATAAACCACATAACCTGCTGCAACCTGACGATCCCCCGGTTGCAGAAAATCGTTTTCGGTGACTGGCTGACCTATCGGGGTAATTCGGTGGTAAATGGAGAAAATCGTCCCAACGGAAACGTTGACATCAATATTTGAAGAACCATCCAATGGATCCATCAAAACAACATACTTCGCATTTTCTGCTCGGCCGCCATCAAAAACAACGATCTCATCTTCCTCTTCGGAAGCAATACCAGCCACTTCGCCGCGTGCTTTCAGGGCTGCCTTGAGTTTTTCATTGGCATATAAGTCCAGTTTCATCTGAACTTCTCCCTGAACATTAGAGACGCCACTTGTGCCTAAAATATCCACCAGACCCGCTTTATTGATATCCCTATGGATAATTTTGGCACCTAATTTGATGGCAGACAGCAGTGCAGTCAGTTCACCTGTTGCATGCGGAAAATCTTGCTGCTTTTCGACGATAAATTCGCCTAATGTTTTCATGACAAGGGCCTTGAATTTAATTGTGGTTTTAGGGAGTGTGCTTCACTTTTTGTTTTGCCTGTGCTGCACTTATACGCAGGCAGTTTAGCCAAAGAATCAAATGATTCATAGGCTATTGCATTTATAATCTCTGATTTGGTGGTTAGAATAGTGATACAGTTCATGATATCAGGTAGAAATAATGCGTATTCATATTCTTGGCATTTGCGGTACTTTCATGGGGGGATTGGCGATCCTCGCACGCGCACAGGGGCATGAAGTCACTGGCTCCGATGCCAATGTCTATCCCCCCATGAGCACGCAGCTGGAGAAACAGGGCATCGAGCTTATCCAAGGATACGATCCGGCACAGCTCGATCCTGCTCCAGATATGGTGATCATTGGTAATGCTATGACACGCGGCAATCCCTGTGTGGAAGCCGTGCTGGATCGTGGTATTCCTTATACCTCTGGTCCGCAATGGCTGCATGATCATGTATTACCGGAGCGTTGGGTATTGGCTGTCGCAGGAACCCACGGCAAAACAACGACGGCGGGTATGTTGGCCTGGATTTTGGAAGACTGTGGTTATAAACCCGGATTCCTGATCGGTGGTGTACCAGGGAATTTTGAGGTTTCAGCACAAATGGGTGAAAGCCCGTTTTTTGTGATTGAAGCGGATGAATACGACTGTGCTTTTTTTGACAAGCGTTCGAAATTTGTTCATTACAGCCCCCGCACACTGATCATGAACAACCTTGAATTTGATCATGCCGACATTTTCGAAAATTTGGGTGCTATTCAAAAACAATTCCACCATCTCGTCAGGGTTGTGCCGAGTACCGGTAAGATCATCGTTCCTGATAATGATATTAACTTGAAGCATGTACTCTCAATGGGGTGCTGGAGTGAGCTGGAGCAGATTGGAGAAAGCGGTCATTGGCAGGTGAAGAAAACCAGTCAGGACAGCAGTCATTATCAAGTATTCCATCAGGGGGAACCGGTTGGAGAAGTGACGTGGTCATTAGTCGGTGAACACAATATGCATAATGGCTTGATGGCGATTGCAGCAGCCCATCATGTGGGGGTTCAACCTGCGGATGCTTGTCAGGCGCTGGACAAATTTATGAATGCCCGTCGTCGCCTTGAATTACGCGGCGAAGTCAATGGTATCTCGGTGTACGACGATTTTGCCCATCATCCAACGGCCATCTTAGCGACAATGGAAGCGCTGAGAAGCAAAGTTGGTGGCATGGCCCGCATTCTTGCTGTACTGGAGCCTCGTTCGAATACCATGAAAATGGGGATGAGCAAAAATGATATTGCGCCTTCTTTGGGACGCGCGGATGAAGTCTTTCTCTATCAGCCGACCAATATTCCGTGGCAGGTGGTTGAAATTGCTGAACAGTGTATTCAACCTGCTCGTTGGAGTGCAGATACGGATACTTTGGTCAGGATGATTGTCGAAACGGCACAGCCGGGTGACCATATTCTGATGATGAGTAACGGTGAATTTGGCGGCATTCATGAGAAGCTACTGGCGGCATTGAAGAAAAAAGCAAACGCAGCTTAATTCATTATAAGATACTCAGTAACAAGGGGATCGTGCCCATAGGACGATCCCCTTTTCATCACATATTCTTTAATCTTTCAGGCCAATATTTCCTACGGTAAGGCATGTACCGTGCACATAATTTGATTGGCCTATGTGGCAGACCTGCAAGATTAAAGTTCCTGTTCAAACAGGTTGAGAATGGCTTCGTAGAGTTGCTTCGTCGTAAAATTTTGTGCTGGGGTAGAGAAAATGGTGTCATCACCAGCAATGCTGCCAAGAATGCCTTCGGCTTTCCCCAATGAATCTAACAGGCGTGCAATTAATTGTGCTGCACCAGGGCTGGTTCGTATGACGACAACGCAGTGATTATAATCGACATCTAATACCAGATTTTTTAATGGGCTGGTGGCAGTGGGAACGCCCAATTCTGCCGGTAAGCAGTAGACCATTTCCATTTTTGCATTACGGGTTCGGACAGCACCAAATTTCGTCAGCATTCTGGAAACTTTAGATTGGTTGATATTTTCAAACCCCTCATCCTGAAGTGCTGAAACAATTTCACCTTGAGAGCTGAATTTTTCTTCTTTCAATAATGCCTTGAAAGCTTTTACCAAATCTTCCTGTTTCGAAGGAACACGCATATTTCACCATCGTTGAATCCGTTATCAGGCTAACATTATGCGAAAAAGTGAATTTTTATTCAAGAAAGAGAAGAAGATTGTCTGGCGATGGTGATTATTTTATTTCTGCTTATTTTCTTTTTACTCGACTTTCTTTTCGCCAATTTAAATAAATATTCATCATAGTAAGAGTTTGTAATCTTGTCCCGCTCGGTGCACGGGACAAGATTCTCGCCTATTCATTTTGAAACGCTATTTAAGCAGAGTAAATGTATTGTTAACTAAATGGTGTTGTTTAGTGAGCAGGGGAAGAGTAAGGTCATTCGCTAATTGATGAGGAATACAGCTGAAATAATTCTCAAAAAAGTGTCCATTATCTCATTAACAGATAAGCATTTTGTCTAGAATAAAGCAACTTTGGTGTTCCATCATCAGGTCATTAAGTGGATAATCTGGCTGTTAACAGATTGTTTTTAATACGTAGTGATTACAGTACTTATATTTAAGGAGTATCAGGATGAAAGTTGCAGTTCTCGGTGCAGCCGGTGGTATTGGTCAGGCACTTGCCCTTCTACTCAAAACCCAGCTTCCTTCAGGTTCAGACCTTTCCTTGTATGACATTGCTCCGGTGACCCCAGGTGTGGCAGCCGATCTGAGCCATATCCCAACGGAAGTCAAAGTCACTGGTTTTGCTGGCGAAGATGCAACCCCTGCACTGGTCGGTGCAGATGTCGTATTGATTTCTGCGGGTGTGGCGCGTAAACCTGGTATGGATCGTTCCGATTTGTTCAATATCAATGCCGGTATCGTTCGTAATCTGGTTCAGCAGATTGCTAAAACTTGTCCAAAAGCATTAATTGGCATTATCACTAACCCGGTCAATACCACGGTCGCGATTGCCGCTGAGGTACTGAAAAAAGAAGGGGTGTATGATAAAAACCGCTTGTTTGGTGTCACCACTTTGGATGTCATTCGTTCCAACACCTTTGTAGCCGGATTGAAAGGTAAGAAAGCAGAAGAAATAGACGTTCCGGTTATTGGCGGGCATTCCGGTGTTACTATCCTGCCTTTGCTGTCTCAAATTCCAGGTGTTAGCTTCACTGATGAAGAAGTTGAAGCATTGACCAGGCGTATCCAAAATGCAGGTACTGAGGTTGTTGAAGCGAAAGCGGGTGGCGGCTCTGCAACACTGTCTATGGGACAGGCAGCGGCACGTTTGGGCTTGTCTCTGATCCGTGGCTTGCAAGGCGAAAGTAATATTGTTGAGTGCAGCTATGTTGAAGGTGAGGGTAAATACGCTCGTTTCTTTGCGCAGCCTGTTCGCTTAGGTAAAAATGGTATCGAAGAGCGTTTAGATATTGGCAAATTGAGTGATTTCGAACAAAAGGCATTAGATAACATGCTGGATGTTCTGAAAAAAGATATTGAATTGGGTGAGACGTTTATTAACAGCTAATTCATTTATTAATTATTTATTAATATACGAATTAAGTTAAATATATTAGATAACTGAAACCGCTAGTTAGAAATCACTAGCGGTTTTTCTTTCAATAATGATATTGATAGCTAATTATTCTTTTTCTCTCTAACTTTCCTTTCTAGTAGTTCTCCTGTGTGGGGGTCGAAATAACGACTCGGCCATATTTCAGACGGATGCAGTTCTAAGTAATTCGCTATTATCCATTCTCCCTTGGGCCATGGGCGAGAAAGTGTATTCGCCAAAGTTGATGAACTCAGCCCTGCTTTACGGGAAACGGCGGCTAACGTCGTTCCACGTTTACGTAAAGCGGCAATAATATCAGCAGGATGCCAATCCGATTTCATAGAAATCATTTTTTTAATCCTTTTCTATTAAATTTGAAGCCACATTAGTGGTATAACTAAAGCGTTAATGTGAAATTAATAACGAACACGAACCTGTTATTAAGAAAATAAAATAACATTATTTTTTCTAAAAATATTTCTAATTTTTTCTTAATAACTTCTTTTTTGAACTTGGTTACAAAAATAGAGAAACATTATGAAAAAAGAGTGGTATACGGCAATGGAGTTGACCGGTGTAGGTGAGTTACCTAGATCACCACAAGGAGTTAATGCCAAAGCAAAACGTGAAGAGTGGTTGAGGCAAAAACGATCGGGTGTTCAAGGCAGAGCCATTGAATACCATTACTCTTGTTTTCCTGAATCCACTTTGACCGCTTTGGAACTGAATGAAACATCAGCAGACTATCAGGTTCAGAAACAAGATCCTCTATCCATTTGGGTAAGTGCATTTAATTTACTCACAGAGGAAGAAAAGGAGGTAATTACCGAAGTGATATTACGAGATGGCATAAGAAGTTTTTTGGAAAAAATCATAGCTACTTGAGACAGCTTTTGAAAAGCCAGATGTTTAAAATTTGGCTTTCTCTTCACTGCTCCAGTATCAAGCGAGGAGAAAGAGATGAAAAAAGAATGGTATTCTGCAAAGGAGCTCATCGGCCTCGCAGGGCTGCCATCGTCTCCCCAAGGAGTCAATCTGATGGCCAGGCGCGAGGGTTGGGAACAACGCCGTAAGCGTGGAGTACAGGGAAAGGCGCTCGAATATAATGTCAACAGTTTGCCCGAAGAAGTACTGAATCTATTGACTGTGAGTGAAAGTTCAGTCGAATACTATCGGAATAAGCGACAAGACCCCTTTATGATTTGGGTGGAGGCTTATTACCAGTTGAGCAAATCCGAAAGGGAACGCATGGTTAAGTTCATTTTGAGAAAAGGGCTAGCCAGCCTTGTCCAATATGTCGGTATTCAAGATATTGATAATAAAGACAGTGTCCCAGATTGAATTATCTGGGGCACTGATTGATTTCGTTCAGGAAAGTCGCTGTACGGCGACATGAGCCAATCCCTCAAGGGCCGCCTTGTATGGAGAATCTTCCAGTACTTGCAATGCTGAAATTGCCTTATCAGCTTCTTCTTCTGCCCGTTGGCGGGTGTATTTAAGTGAACCACACTGTTTCATTGTTGTCAGTACCGTATCCAACAAATGGCGGCCATTACCTTGTTCAATGGCACGGCGGATCAGTGCAGATTGTTCCGGCGTTCCGTGGTTCATGGCGTGCAAAAGGGGTAATGTTGGTTTGCCTTCGTTCAGGTCATCCCCCGTATTCTTGCCGAGTGTGCTGTTATCTGAGTCATAATCCAACAGATCGTCAATTAATTGAAATGCGGTCCCCAGATAACGGCCATAATCACGCAGTGCGGCTTCTTGCTCAGGCGTGGCGTTGGCGAGAATGGCGGCTGAGTGGGCAGCGACTTCAAACAGGCGGGCGGTTTTGCTGTAAATGACCTGCATATAGTCATCTTCTGAAATATCCGGATCATTGCAGTTCATCAACTGCATGACTTCGCCTTCAGCAATGACATTGGTAGCGTCAGACATCAATTTTAATACGCGCATGGAATCAAGATCGGTCATCATTTGAAATGAGCGCGTATAGATAAAATCGCCGACAAGGACACTGGCAGCGTTGCCATAAATGGCGTTGGCTGTCTCTTTTCCTCGGCGCATATCAGATTCATCAACGACATCATCGTGCAGCAAGGTTGCCGTATGGATAAATTCAATCAAAGCAGCAACTTTGATGTGTTTTTCGCTTGCGCAATGAAGGGCTTTACCTGCCAGTACGGCAATCATTGGGCGAATGCGCTTGCCACCACCGCTGATAATGTAGTAACCAAGTTGGTTGATCAGCGCAACGTCAGAATTTAATTGGTTAAGAATGGTTTCATTAACCGCTGCCATATCATCAGCGGTAAGTTTAATTATCGATTCTAAATTCATGTTTTGGCTTTGGACTCTGATTCAGAGCTGTGCTCATTAATTAGCATATCAATAGATATCAAGATATATCGATTGTACTTGAAAAACCGTTCAAATAAATGACAATTGAAAAACTCTGTTTTTTTCTCATCTGTTCTAATTCTGCACTTGTCTTCTAGGCGGTTTTTGCGTAGAATTCGCGCCCTATTGTGAATATTTTATAGCGCGCTCTGGAAAGCATTTTTAGGGGGTGCGCGGAAAGCGGAGTTTATATGTACGCAGTTTTCCAAAGTGGTGGTAAACAACACCGAGTAAGCGAAGGCCAAACAATTCGCTTGGAAAAGCTGGACATCGCAACAGGTGAAACTGTTGAGTTTGACCAGGTACTGATGGTCGCTAATGGCGAAGACATCAAAATCGGCGCTCCAGTAGTTGAAGGCGTTAAAGTTAAAGCTGAAGTTGTTGCGCACGGTCGTGGCGAGAAAGTTAAAATCGTTAAGTTTCGTCGTCGTAAACACAGCCGTAAGCAGCAGGGCCACCGTCAGTGGTTCACTGATGTTAAAATCACTGGCATCGCTTAAGATTTTAGGAGAGCAGATTAATGGCACACAAAAAGGCTGGCGGCTCGACTCGTAACGGTCGCGATTCTGAAAGCAAACGTCTGGGTGTAAAACGTTTTGGTGGTGAGTCTGTTTTGGCAGGTAGCATCATCGTTCGTCAACGTGGTACTAAGTTCCACGCAGGCAACAACGTAGGTTGTGGCCGTGACCACACCCTGTTCGCATTAGCTGACGGGAAAGTTAAGTTCGAAGTTAAAGGTCCAAAAAACCGTAAGTTTATCAGCATTGAAGCTGAATAAGTTTTTTGACTCTTAATCGAATAGAAGCCCTGCAATGTGTGTTGCGGGGCTTTTTATATTCTGGATTACGCCATCTCTGGGCACTAGCTGCCATCCAGTTTTATAGTGGCTATCCTACGGAGAAAAGTGATGAAATTTGTAGATGAAGCCAGGATTCTGGTTGTCGCGGGAGATGGTGGCAATGGTTGCGTCAGCTTCCGTCGTGAGAAATATATTCCAAAAGGTGGGCCGGACGGCGGCGATGGTGGTGATGGTGGTGATGTCTTCCTGCTGGCAGATGAAAACCTCAATACACTGATTGATTACCGTTTTGAAAAATCTTTCCGCGCTGAACGTGGTCAAAACGGACAAAGCCGCGATTGTACCGGCAAACGTGGTCAGGACATTACCATTAAGGTTCCGGTCGGAACGCGTGTGCGTGATGTTGCCACGGGAGAAGTGATTGGGGATATGCTGCATCATGAACAGCGTTTTATGGTGGCAAAAGGCGGTTTCCACGGCCTTGGCAATACTCGTTTTAAATCTTCGGTAAATCGTGCCCCACGTCAAAGAACAATGGGGACACCGGGAGAAAGCCGTGAGCTAATGCTGGAATTGATGCTGCTGGCTGATGTGGGAATGCTGGGCATGCCAAATGCTGGTAAATCCACCTTTATTCGTGCGGTATCGGCCGCAAAACCTAAAGTGGCTGATTATCCCTTTACAACCTTGGTGCCAAGCCTTGGCGTTGTGCGTATGGATAACGAACAAAGCTTTGTCGTCGCGGATATTCCTGGTTTGATTGAAGGTGCATCAGAGGGTGCTGGATTGGGCATTCGCTTCTTGAAGCATCTGGAACGTTGCCGCGTATTGCTGCATTTGATTGATCTCTGCCCTATTGATGAATCGGATCCGGTTGAAAACGCTCGTATCATCATCAAAGAGCTGCATAAGTACAGTGAAAAACTGGCAGAAAAACCGCGCTGGTTGGTATTTAACAAAGTCGATCTCACGGAGCCAGAAGAAGCGCAACAGCGGGCAAAAGCCATTGCCGATGCGCTTGGTTGGGAAGGCGATTATTACATGATCTCAGCCGTAAACCGTCAGGGTGTGAAAGCGCTTTGCTGGGATATTATGGAATTCATGAAGGCACAGCCCCGTAGTCTGGAAACGTCGGAAGAATCTCAGCCTGAAAAAGTTGAATTCATGTGGGATGACTACCATAAGGAACAGTTACAGCAAGCATCTGATGAAGAGTGGGATGATGACTGGGATGAAGAAGATGACGAAGGCGTTGAGTTTATCTATAAGCAGTAATCTTCAATAAACATTCAAATATCACAAAAGGGCGCTGTAATTATCGCCCTTTTTTATTTTGATCAATGTGTGTTACATCATTACTTGCGTTCGTGTGCATTACGTTTAATAGTTTTGATATAACGACTTATACAAATCGTGTTCAAAACGCGATAACGGGACACGGCGGGTTCGCTGATCTTCCGGTGGAACAGAGTAGGCAGAGACAAACTGGACAAAAGCAATTTGTTGTCCGTTGGCGGCAGTCATAAACCCTGCCAGATTATAAACGCCTTGCAATGATCCTGTTTTGGCAAAAACTTTACCATCAAGTCCCGCTTCATGCAGGCCGGGGCGATAAGCCAACGTCCCATCATATCCCGCTTTGGGTAACATTGAGATGAAGTCCAGTTCATCATTATGCTGGGCAATAAATTGTAATATTTCCATCATCGTCGTAGGAGCGATCAAATTGTGGCGTGAAAGGCCGGAACCATCCACCATGACGGTATTGCCTAAATTAATGCCGGCTTTTTGTCTCAGAATCTGGCGAACGGCATCGGAACCTGCCCGCCATGTTCCTGGGACGTTGAAATAACGGTGACCAAGGGTACGAAAGAGGGTATCTGCAATCATGTTATCTGATTTTTTCAACATGATTTTGAGCATATTAGTGAGTGGTACAGACTGATTTATGGCGAGGATCTTTTCTGCTGGTTGGGGAACCGATTGGCGCCGTATATAGCCTTTTAGCTCGATGCCCGCCGTATTCAGCTCATTTTTTAGGATTTTGCCAACATAACTCGGCCCATTTTGGATGGAAAATGCCAATGGGAGTGGTTCATCGCGCTGTGTCAGGCAACCTGTAAGGGTGTACCGATTCAAGTCACCTGATGTCACATCAAGTTCACAATACTTCGCTTCTGGTGATCCCTTAGCCAGGGTTTTGACTTCACTCAATACGTCGACAGGATAAAAAGAGGGCACACGGACAACAGCCTGTTCGCCAGGTTGTTCTGAGCTGTAAAGTGACACAGAAAAGCAGTTCTTATCCACGATTGCGGCTGATGGAGGGGCACTGAAACACTGGGTCATATCGTTCCATACCCAGCCAGGGGCTTTATCGTGGCTGGAGAAAATCGAAACATCGATGACAAGGTCGCCAGTAATCTGTTTGATCCCCGATTGTTTTAAAGCCTCGGCCATATTGCGCAGTTGTGAGCGTGTCAGCATGGGATCGCCGACAAAGCGAGCCGTTAGATTACCTTCTAATACACCATCTGAAATATTGGCATTACTTTCCAGGGTTGTTATAAAACGGTAATCCTTACCAAGCTGCAATAGCGCTGCCAATGCTGTCACGATTTTCTGCGTACTTGCAGGTAACGCCATTTGTTGCCCATGATAATCAATTAAGGGATTTTTTGAGCCAACAGCTTGGGCAATAAATGAAACATGAGTTCCCGTAGGCAAATATTGGGCACTTTTCTCAATGGAAGAGACATTGGAAGCGGCATTCGCACTGAAAATACTCAGGATTAAACTGAGCACACAAGCTATTTTGCAGGTAATTTTTAAAAGAGCCATAGGTCTCGCATATGAAGGTTGGGGTATCCCAAGAATATTTGTATTAATCATACTAAGGTGTCATTGAAAGGAAAAGTAAACGATGATCCATCATCAACTCTAAGTTAGAATAATAGATTGGCAGGTAAATAGGCATGTGGACTTCAGATTGTGCTGAGTTACACTTCTTTTATTATTTTATTAATTATCTGTAAGCCCGCCTGATAGGGTGTGCTCATTGTGCTGTTATTACAAAAATCAGGAAGATGTTGTTTGGGCTTAGGATTGATTTAGAGGTTTAATAAATGAAACAAATTCCGATGACGGTACGTGGCGCGGATAAATTGCGCGAAGAATTAGAATATTTGAAAAATGTACGTCGCCCGCAAATTATTGCTTCAATTGCCGAGGCGCGTGAGCACGGCGATTTGAAAGAAAACGCGGAATATCATGCCGCCCGTGAGCAGCAGGGTTTTTGTGAAGGCCGTATTCAGGAAATTGAGGCTAAACTTTCCAATGCACAGGTGATTGATGTCACGAAGGTGACCAACAATGGCCGAGTGATTTTTGGCGCAACGGTAACGGTACTGAACGTGGATTCCGACGAAGAGCAGACCTACCGTATCGTTGGTGATGATGAAGCCAATATCAAAGAAAATCTTCTTTCAGTCAATTCACCCATTGCCCGTGGCCTGATTGGTAAAGAAGTGGATGATGTGGTTGTGATTACGACGCCTGGCGGTCAAGTGGAATACGAAGTTTTGAACGTGGATTATCTCTAAAATACCATGATCATCGGCTATTGTGCTGGTATATATTGTGCTGGCGTGAAAGAAAAAGGCCAGTTGCTGGCCTTTTTTATCATCACAAATCAATATGGCACTTTTGTATAAATAGGCCGTGATTATTTAGGTAGACTAATTTTGCGTTCTTCTGATGGACGGTAGAGAACTAACATTTTTCCAATGATTTGCACATTATGTGCACCAGTTTCACGAACAATCGCTTCAGCGATCAAAGTTTTTATTTCGCGGTCTTCGCCTGCAACTTTGACTTTGATAAGCTCGTGATGTGAAAGAGTCTGTTCGATTTCAGCCAACACGCCTTCGGTCAGCCCATTGTTGCCGATCATAACGACAGGCTTTAGTGAATGAGCGAGGCTTTTCAGGTATTGGACTTGTTTTTTGTTAAGAGTCATCGTTTTTTTGCTTAGTTGGGATTGAAAACGACATATTCTACCGCCATCTCATACCTATCACCATAAAAGTGTGGTGTGGTTTGACAAGAGAGCGCAAAAAATAAGGCGCCCTATTAGTAGAGTTGGAAAGAACAATGGCCAATAAAAAACGCTCAGCAAGCTCAAGTCGCTGGTTACAGGAACATTTTAGTGATAAATATGTTCTTCAGGCGCAGAAAAAAGGGCTTCGCTCTCGCGCTTGGTTTAAACTTGATGAGATACAGCAAAGCGACAAAATCTTTAAACTGGGCATGACTGTTGTTGATTTAGGCGCTGCTCCGGGTGGATGGTCTCAATACGTAGTGAGTGAGATTGGTCATAGTGGACGAGTTATTGCGTGTGATCTTTTGCCAATGGACCCGATAGTTGGCGTCGATTTCCTGCAAGGGGACTTTCGCGATGAACTTGTATTGAAAACATTACTTGAGAGAGTTGGTGATAATAAAGTCCAGGTCGTCATGTCGGATATGGCTCCTAATATGAGTGGAACCCCCGCGGTCGATATTCCCCGATCCATGTATCTGATTGAGTTAGCGTTGGATATGTGTCGTGATGTGCTGGCCCCTGGGGGCAGTTTTATTGTCAAAGTGTTTCAGGGAGAGGGCTTTGATGAATACCTGAGGGAAATACGCTCCCTTTTTGCGAAGGTAAAAATTCGTAAACCAGAAGCTTCGCGGGCACGATCACGTGAAGTATACATTGTAGCGACAGGGCGGAAAGTGTAGTACCCTGACTACTATTTGTTAACACAGTTGTAATATGAGGTTAATCCCTTGAGTGACATGGCGAAAAACCTGATTCTCTGGTTAGTCATCGCAGTTGTCTTGATGTTATTGTTCCAGAGTTTTGGTCCCAGCGACTCTAGCGGTCGTCGGGTAGATTACTCTAGTTTCATCACTGAGATATCGCAGAATCAAATAAGCGAAGTACGTATTTCGGGTCGTGACATTGATTTCACTAAGAAAGACAACGGTGGAAAATACAGCACTTATATGCCAGTTCAGGATGAAAAGCTGCTGGATACCCTACTCAATAAGCAGATAAAAGTTGTTGGTGAACCACCAGAACAACAAGGTCTGTTGGCGACCCTCTTCATTTCATGGTTTCCAATGCTACTGCTCATTGGCGTCTGGATTTTCTTTATGCGCCAAATGCAAGGTGGTGGCGGTAAAGGGGCGATGTCTTTTGGTAAAAGCAAAGCCCGTATGTTGACGGAAGATCAGATCAAAACCACGTTTGCCGATGTTGCGGGTTGTGACGAAGCAAAAGAAGAAGTGGGCGAATTGGTTGAGTATTTGCGTGAACCTGGCCGTTTCCAGAAACTGGGGGGCAAAATCCCCAAAGGCATCCTGATGGTTGGCCCTCCTGGTACGGGTAAGACATTGCTGGCGAAAGCTATCGCTGGTGAAGCGAAAGTCCCTTTCTTTACCATTTCGGGTTCTGATTTCGTTGAAATGTTCGTTGGTGTCGGTGCTTCTCGTGTCCGTGATATGTTTGAACAGGCGAAAAAAGCTGCACCGTGCATCATCTTTATCGACGAAATTGATGCAGTCGGTCGCCAACGTGGCGCTGGTTTGGGTGGTGGACACGATGAGCGTGAACAGACACTGAACCAGATGCTGGTTGAAATGGATGGCTTTGAAGGTAACGAAGGTATTATTGTTATCGCAGCGACTAACCGTCCTGATGTTCTGGATCCAGCCTTGTTACGCCCCGGCCGTTTTGACCGTCAGGTCGTGGTTGGCCTGCCGGATGTTCGTGGCCGTGAGCAAATTCTGAAAGTGCATATGCGCCGCATTCCGCTGGATACGGATATTGACGCATCAATCATTGCTCGTGGTACACCCGGTTTCTCCGGCGCAGATTTGGCTAACCTTGTGAACGAAGCCGCTTTGTTTGCTGCTCGCGGTAGCAAGCGCGTTGTTTCTATGGTTGAGTTCGAAAAAGCCAAAGATAAGATCATGATGGGCGCAGAGCGTCGTTCAATGGTGATGACGGAGGAACAGAAAGAAGCCACGGCATACCATGAAGCAGGGCATGCCATTATTGGTCGTTTGGTTCCGGAACACGATCCGGTGCATAAAGTGACGATTATTCCGCGTGGCCGTGCGTTGGGTGTCACGTTCTTTTTGCCTGAGGGCGATCAAATCAGTGCAAGCCGTCAGAAATTGGAAAGCCAAATTTCAACTTTATACGGTGGGCGGTTAGCGGAAGAAATTATCTATGGTGTAGATAATGTTTCTACTGGTGCGTCCAATGACATTAAAGTGGCGACATCCATTGCACGCAACATGGTGACCCAGTGGGGCTTCTCAGAAAAACTGGGGCCATTGCTGTATGAGGAAGAAGAAGGTGAAGTTTTCCTCGGTCGTTCGGTTGCCAAGGCAAAACATATGTCTGAAGACACAGCGCGTTTAATCGATCAGGAAGTGAAGGCTATCGTCGATCGTAACTATTTACGTGCTCGCCAGATTCTGATGGATAATCTTGATATCCTTCATTCAATGAAAGATGCGTTGATGAAGTATGAAACGATTGATGCCCCTCAGATTGATGATCTGATGAATCGTACAACTGTACGTCCACCAGCAGGTTGGGATGGTGATAATAATGGCGGTAATAATAATAACCGTCATAACACACCATCTCCGCAGCAAGCTTCGAAGCCTGTGGATGGAAATCCAACCGCATAACGTAACGTATTTATTTCTTAAATTAAACCCCAGGCTTGTCCTGGGGTTTTGACATTAAGGCATCTAGCGATGAAACTGACTGCCAGAGGCAGCGTCCTCGATCTTTCCCACCCACAAGTAATGGGAATTTTGAACGTGACTCCCGATTCTTTCTCTGATGGTGGCATCCATAATACCTTTGATACCGCACTGGAACATGCCGCCTGGATGATCAAAGAGGGTGCAACCATTATTGATGTGGGAGGAGAATCGACCCGTCCCGGCGCGAATGAGGTGAGTGAACAGGAGGAACTGGATCGTGTTGTTCCGGTGATTGAAGCGCTGGCTCAACGTTTTGATGCTTGGATCTCCGTAGATACCTCAAAAGCTGCTGTTATGCGGGAATCCGCCAAAGCAGGGGCGCACATTATCAATGATATTCGTGCGTTACAGGAACCCGGGGCACTTGATGCGGCAGCACAAAGTGGTTTACCGGTCTGTTTGATGCATATGCAGGGGCAACCTCGCACAATGCAGACAGAACCTCACTATGAAGTTGTTGTATCGGAAGTCAAAACATTCCTGATGCAGCGAATTGAGCACTGTGTTGCGGCCGGTATCGCAAAAAACAACCTGATCCTTGATCTTGGCTTCGGTTTTGGCAAGAACTTATCGCATAATTATCAGTTATTGGCTCACTTGCAAGAATTCCATCATTTGGGACTACCTATTCTGGCGGGAATGTCACGTAAGTCCATGATTGGTCAATTGCTTGATGTACCGCCGCAGGAGCGGGTGACAGGAAGTGTTGCTTGTGCCGTGATTGCAGCGCTGAAAGGTGCTCAGATTATCCGTGTGCATGATGTCAAAGAAACGGTTCAGGCAATGAAAATTGTTCATGCAACACAGTCTGTCAACATTGCCCATACAGAGTAAGGTATCTGAAAAGAATACATGTTCAGAAAACATATCGTTTGTAAAATATCCCGTTTGTAAAGAACATGATGTCAGCAAAAAACACGCTGTGAGCAGAGAATACGTTCAGCAAAGGAAAAAGAAATTGATGAGTAACCGTAAATATTTTGGTACTGACGGTATCCGTGGCAGAGTGGGTAATACCCCAATTACCCCTGACTTTGTATTGAAACTGGGTTGGGCTGCGGGAAAAGTGCTGGCGCGTCATGGTTCTCGCAAGATCATCATTGGTAAAGATACCCGAGTCTCAGGTTATATGTTGGAATCTGCGCTGGAAGCAGGATTGGCCGCCGCCGGTTTATCGGCATCCTTCACCGGCCCGATGCCAACACCTGCTGTGGCATATCTGACACGGACTTTCCGGGCAGAAGCAGGTATTGTGATTTCTGCTTCCCACAACCCTTACGATGATAACGGCATTAAATTCTTCTCTATTGATGGCACTAAATTGCCTGATGATGTTGAAGAAGCAATTGAAGCAGAAATGGAAAAACCCTTGACCTGTGTGGAATCGGCTGAGTTGGGGCGGGCAAATCGGATAGTTGATGCAGCGGGGCGTTACATTGAATTTTGTAAAGGGACATTCCCCAGTGAGCAAAGTTTAAATGGACTGAAAGTGGTGTTGGATTGCGCCAATGGTGCGACCTATCATATCGCTCCGAATGTTCTCAGAGAACTGGGTGCTGAGGTGATTGCCATTGGTTGTGAGCCTAATGGCATCAATATCAATGAAGAATGTGGTGCAACAGATGTTCGGCTATTACAAAAACGTGTACTGGAAGAACAGGCGCACGTTGGTCTGGCATTTGATGGTGATGGTGACCGTATCATCATGGTTGATCACTTGGGCGAAAAAGTTGATGGTGATCAGATCCTGTATATCATTGCGCGTGAAGCGTTAAGGCAAGGCCAGTTACGTGGTGGAGCCGTAGGCACGTTGATGAGCAATATGGGGCTGGAGCTGGCACTGAAACAGCTTGGTATCCCATTTGAACGTGCGAAAGTCGGCGATCGCTATGTGCTGGAGAGATTGCAGGAAAAAGGCTGGCGTTTGGGTGCCGAAAACTCAGGTCATGTGATTTTGCTGGACAAAACCACAACAGGGGACGGTATTGTTGCAGGATTACAAGTTTTAAGTGCCATGGTACGCAATAATATGAGCCTGCATGACCTGTGCAGTGGCATGAAACTGTTACCTCAACTTTTGGTTAACGTTCGCTTTACGGGTAATATCGATCCTCTGCAATCAGAATCAGTGCTTGACGCCGTAAAATCTGTTGAGGCGGAATTAAATGGCCACGGTCGTGTTTTGCTGCGTAAATCGGGTACAGAGCCATTGATTCGTGTCATGGTAGAAGGCGAAGATGAAGAACAAGTCACTGCATTGGCGCATCGTATTGCAGATGCTGTGAAAAAAACAGGTTGATTTGTTGATTTTTTACCCGATTAGAGCCAGTATTTAAAATTAATCTTGCGTGTCTGATACGCTTTGGTTAGTATTCACACCCGCTCAATAAGTTAATTTTTCTAATTTTGTGAGCGGGTGATGTAATATAACGTCGCTACGAAATTGTGGTAAGTCCCACGAGGAAACGGGTACAACATATGTATGAAGCTCTTTTAGGTATATTCTTGCTGGTTGGTATCGGGCTAATTGCTCTGGTTCTGCTACAGCAGGGTAAAGGTGCTGATATGGGTGCTTCTTTCGGCGCGGGTGCATCTAACACGCTGTTTGGCTCATCAGGTTCCGGTAACTTCATGACCCGCATGACGGCTGTTTTTGCCACGCTGTTTATTGTTATCAGCCTGATTCTTGGTAACATGACCAGCAATAAAACGGGTTCCAGCAGTAAATGGGATAACCTTGTCGAACCTGTACAAGTTGAAAAACAGACAGAAGTTCCGGCAACGCCAGCAAAACCAAATAGTGATATCCCACAGTAATATTCAGTAACAGAATTGAAAATAGGATTGTTAATTTTAACAGTATAACAATCCTATAAAATCAGTGCCGAGGTGGTGAAATTGGTATACACGCTACCTTGAGGTGGTAGTGCCTAAACAACGGGCGTACGGGTTCAAGTCCCGTCCTCGGCACCATTAATCTAGAAACTTGCGTTTTTAGTATTATCAGCGTAAGATTTGCCACGTTTTCGAACGCGGGATGGAGCAGCATGGTAGCTCGTCGGGCTCATAACCCGAAGGTCGTCGGTTCAAATCCGGCTCCCGCAACCACTTCTTAATAACATGTACCTTTTCAGCAGTCATCTTCAGCAGCCATTGAAATATCTATCCTGATTTGACAGGTTGCTTTGAAAGGTATACAAAGAAGCTGGTTGAGACCGCTGGCAGTAAACAGGGTCCAGTTGCATAAAGCCCCGAGTATCGGGGTTTTTTGTTATTTGACAGCAGAATTACTGGGCTAATATAGCCCTTTTTTTATGTCTTGGGGGTGGGCTTGTCCACATTAGAGCAAAAATTAACAGAGATAATTTCAGCACCAGTTGAAGCTTTGGGTTTTGAATTAGTTGGCCTGGAGTTTATTCGCGCTCGTGTATCAACGTTGCGGGTCTATATCGATAGTGAGGAGGGGATCACTGTTGATAATTGTGCTGATGTTAGCCACCAGGTCAGTGCAGTGCTTGATGTTGAAGATCCGGTTCCAGGTCTTTATAACCTGGAAATATCTTCACCAGGGCTTGAGCGTCCACTGTTTAAGGCTGAACATTACCAGCGTTTTATTGGTGAAGAAGTCAGTTTGATGTTACGCATGGCAATGCAGAACCGTCGCAAATGGCAAGGTATCATCAAGGCTGTAGATGGTGAAATGATTACGGTTGCGGTGAATGGAAAAGACGAAGTGTTCGCACTGAGCAACATCCAGAAAGCGAACCTGGTACCCCACTTTTAAAGTTCGGATGAGGCAACTAGGATGAATAAAGAAATTCTGGCTGTTGTGGAAGCGGTTTCTAATGAAAAATCACTCCCTCGCGAAAAAATCTTCGAAGCATTAGAGATTGCGCTGGCGACAGCCACCAAGAAAAAGTATGAGCATGAGATCGATGTTCGCGTCTGCATCGATCGTAAATCAGGTGATTTTGATACTTTCCGTCGCTGGTTAGTTGTAGAAGAAGTGACTCAACCAACGCGCGAAATCACCCTGGATGCTGCACAATTTGACGACCCAGAAATTGACCTGGGTGGTTATATTGAAGATCAAATTGAATCAGTCACTTTTGACCGTATTACGACCCAGACGGCAAAACAGGTTATCGTACAGAAAGTCCGTGAAGCTGAACGTGCGATGGTGGTTGATCAATTTCGTGAACAACAGGGCGAAATTGTGACCGGTCAGGTCAAAAAGGTGAACCGTGAAAACATTACCTTGGATTTAGGTAATAATGCTGAAGCGGTCATTTTACGTGAAGATATGTTGCCACGGGAAAACTTCCGTCCAGGTGACCGCGTGCGCGGTGTTCTGTATGATGTTCGCCCAGAAGCACGTGGTGCACAGCTTTTTATCACTCGCTCTCGCCCAGAGATGCTGGTTGAACTGTTCCGCATCGAGGTGCCTGAGATTGGTGAAGAGATCATTGAGATCAAAGCGGCTGCCCGTGATCCGGGTTCCCGTGCCAAGATCGCAGTGAAAACCAACGACAAGCGTATTGATCCTGTTGGCGCTTGTGTCGGTATGCGTGGTGCAAGGGTTCAGGCCGTTTCCAGTGAGTTGGGCGGTGAAAGAATTGACATCGTGCTGTGGGACGATAACCCTGCGCAGTTTGTCATTAATGCTATGGCTCCGGCGGATGTTGCATCGATTGTGGTGGACGAAGACAACTGCACAATGGATGTTGCCGTAGAAAACAGTAATCTTGCTCAGGCGATTGGGCGTAATGGCCAAAACGTTCGTTTGGCGGCGCAACTGTTGAAAAAGCATCGTGGTGATGACACGTGGGAATTGAATGTCATGACTGCGGAGGAGCTACAAGCAAAACATCAGGCAGAAGCTCATGCTTCTATTGATACATTTACTAAGCATCTCGACATTGATGAAGATTTCGCCACTGTATTAGTTGAGGAAGGTTTCTCTACACTGGAAGAGCTGGCTTACGTGCCAATCAATGAACTTCTGGCAGTAGAAGGCCTTGATGAAGAAACTGTTGAAGTTCTTCGTGAACGCGCTAAAGCGGCCTTAACGACGCTGGAACTGGCTCAGAAAGAGAGCCTTGGTGATCAGCAACCTGCCGAAGATTTATTGAATCTGCCCGGCATGGAGCGTACTTTGGCGTTTAACCTGGCTGTCCGTGGCATCTGTACTCTGGAAGATCTTGCAGAACAGGGTATCGACGACTTATCTGATATCGAAGGACTGAATGATGAGAAAGCAGGAGAACTCATTATGGCAGCCCGTAATATCTGTTGGTTTGGCGATGATGCATAAATAAACTGTAGCAGGAAGGAACAGAATGACAGAGGTAACCGTAAAATTACTGGCAGAAGAGATCCAGACATCGGTAGAACGTCTAATCCAGCAATTTGCTGATGCTGGCATTCAGAAAACCGCAACTGACTCTGTTTCCCAGAAAGAAAAAGAAGCTTTGCTGGCCTACCTGAACCGCGAACAAGGCGGTTCTGGCGGTCAGCCGGGTAAATTAACACTACAGCGTAAAACACGCAGTACACTGAACGTTCCTGGCACCGGTGGCAAAAGTAAATCGGTAGCGATTGAAGTCCGCAAAAAACGCACATATGTAAACCGCGATGCCGAACAGGTTAACGCGGAAGAGCAGGCGAGGCGTGAAGCGGAAGAGCAAGCTCGGCGCGAGGCAGAAGAGAAGGCGCGGCTTGAAGCTGAAGCGAAAAAACTCGCGGAAGAGCAAGCTAAACGTGAAGCCGAAGAAAAGGCAAAACGTGAAGCAGAAGAGAGCGCTCGACGTGTAGCAGAAGAAAAAGCCAAGCGTGAAGAGGCTAAACTGCCTCAGCGTGAGGCGGCGGAAAAAGAAAAAGTGACTAAGCAACATACCGAAAACAAACCAAAATCAGTTCAGACTCATCCTGCTGCGCAAAATGAAAAAGCGCGTCGTGAAGCTGAAGCTGCAAATTTAAAACGTAAAGCTGAAGAAGAAGTTCGCCGTAAGGTGGAAGAGGAAGCGAAGCGTGTTGCAGAAGAAGCACGTCGAATGGCAGAAGAGAATAAAGACAAATGGTCTGATAATTCTGATAATAATGACAATAGTGACTACCACATAACCACTTCCCGCTATGCTCGTGATGCGGAAGATGAAAATGACGCCAAAGTAGAAGGCGATCGTCGTTCCCGCTCCCGTGGTGGCAAATCCCGCCAGAAGAAGAATAACAAACATTCTGAATCGAAAGCTGATCGCGAAGAAGCGCGTGCTGTGGGTCGTACCAAAGGTAAACAACGTAAACCTAGTACTTTACAGCAGAGCTTCACGAAACCGGTTGTTGCCGTTAACCGTGACGTTGTGATTGGTGAGACAATTACGGTTGCTGAATTGGCTAACAAAATGGCCGTCAAAGGTGCCCAGGTCATTAAGACGATGATGAACATGGGCGCCATGGTCACCATCAACCAAGTGATCGACCAAGAAACAGCGCAGATGGTTGCCGAAGAAATGGGGCACAAAGTTATCCTGCGTCGTGAAAACGAACTGGAAGAAGCGCTGATGAGCGATCGTGATACCGGTGAAACACTGGCAGAATCTCGTGCGCCAGTTGTTACCATCATGGGTCACGTTGACCACGGTAAAACTTCCCTGTTGGACTATATCCGTTCCACGAAAGTGGCTTCTGGAGAGGCGGGTGGCATTACCCAGCACATTGGTGCCTATCATGTGAAAACTGAAAAAGGCATGATCACCTTCCTAGATACCCCAGGCCATGCTGCGTTTACTTCCATGCGTGCCCGTGGTGCGAAAGCAACAGATATCGTTGTTCTGGTTGTAGCGGCAGATGATGGCGTGATGCCTCAGACCATCGAAGCTATCCAACATGCTAAAGCGGCCAACGTACCGGTTGTTGTTGCGGTGAACAAGATCGATAAGCCAGAAGCTGATCCGGATCGCGTGAAGACTGAATTGTCGCAATACGGCATCATGCCAGAGGATTGGGGCGGTGAAAACCAGTTCATCAATGTGTCTGCCAAAGCAGGTACGGGTATTGATGAATTGCTGGAAGCTATCTTGCTTCAGGCTGAAGTCCTTGAACTGAACGCGGTACGTACCGGCATGGCAAATGGTGTGGTCATTGAATCCTTCCTGGATAAAGGCCGTGGCCCAGTTGCAACCATTCTGGTTCAGTCTGGTACTCTGAACAAAGGCGATATCGTTCTGTGTGGCTTCGAATATGGCCGTATCCGTGCGATGCGTAACGAACTTGGCCGTGAAGTGACCTCCGCTGGCCCATCTATCCCAGTGGAAATTTTGGGTCTGTCCAATGTTCCTTCTGCGGGTGATGAAGCGACAGTAGTGCGTGACGAGAAAAAAGCGCGTGAAGTGGCCTTGTATCGTCAGGGTAAATTCCGTGAAGTGAAATTAGCTCGTCAGCATAAGGCTAAACTGGAAAACATCTTCGCCAGCATGGAAGAAGGTAAGGTCTCTGAGCTGAACATCGTTCTGAAAACCGATGTTCAGGGTACCTGTGAAGCCATTTGTGACGCGTTGCTGAAACTGTCAACTGATGAAGTGAAAGTGAAAATCATCGGTTCTGGTGTCGGTGGTATCACCGAAACTGATGCAACATTGGCAGCGGCATCTAACGCCATTATTCTGGGCTTCAACGTTCGTGCTGATGCGTCTGCCCGTCGTATCATCGAAAACGAAAGTCTGGATCTGCGTTACTACTCGGTTATCTATAACCTGATTGATGAGATCAAACAGGCGATGAGCGGGATGCTGGCACCAGAATACAAACAGCAGATCATGGGTCTTGCCGAAGTTCGTGACGTCTTCAAGTCACCGAAGTTTGGTGCCGTTGCAGGTTGTATGGTGACAGAAGGTTCTATCAAGCGTAATAACCCAATCCGCGTACTGCGTGATAACGTTGTTATTTACGAAGGTGAACTGGAATCTCTGCGTCGCTTTAAAGATGACGTTAACGAAGTCCGTAATGGTATGGAATGTGGTATCGGTGTGAAGAACTACAATGATGTTCGCGTTGGCGACATGATTGAAGTCTTTGAAGTGATTGAAATCAAACGCTCCATCGATTAATACCCTTATTGATACCCAATAGATTCATTCCATTCTTGGGGGGCTTATGCCCCCCAAAATGTCAGGAGAGAAAACAATGGCAAGAGAATTTAGTCGTACTCAGCGCGTTGCACAGGAAATGCAAAAAGAAATTGCCATCATCTTACAGCGTGAAGTCAAAGATCCCCGTATCGGCATGGCGACAGTCTCTGGTGTTGAGGTTTCCCGCGATCTGGCTTATGCCAAAGTATTTGTTACCTTTCTGAATGTGCTGGTTGAAGGGCATGATTCAGATAGAGTTGAAGTGGGTATTAAGGCATTGAACGAAGCCTCTGGTTTTATTCGTTCCCTGCTAGGTAAAGCGATGCGCTTGCGTGTCATTCCTGAGCTGACATTCTCTTATGACAGTTCGTTGGTGGAAGGGATGCGGATGTCGAATTTAGTCAGTAATGTGGTTAAAAACGATGAGAGGCGTCGCGCATCTTCGGATCACGCGGATCATGATGAGGAAAAGTGATGGGGCGCCGTCGTAAAGGCCGTGCGATACACGGTGTGCTGTTGCTGGATAAGCCGCAGGAAATTTCCTCCAATGATGCGTTACAGAAAGTCAGGCGGATTTTTAATGCCAGCAAGGCGGGTCATACGGGGGCGCTGGACCCATTAGCAACCGGCATGTTGCCGATTTGCCTTGGTGAAGCGACCAAATTTTCCCAATTCTTGCTGGATTCTGACAAACGCTATCGTGTGATTGCCCGTTTGGGGCAGCGCACGGATACGTCGGATTCACATGGGACCCTCATCAGTGAACGTGAAGTCAACATTACTGAACCTCAGCTTCATGCGGCATTGGAGACATTCCGTGGTGACACTATGCAGGTTCCCTCCATGTATTCGGCATTGAAACATCAGGGGAAACCGCTATACGAATATGCCCGTCAGGGGATTAACGTTGAGCGGGAAGCGCGTCCGATCACGGTTTATGAATTACAATTCATTCGCTGGGAAGGGAATGAGCTGGAATTGGAAATACACTGCTCCAAGGGCACTTACATTCGTACCATCATTGATGATTTAGGGGAATTATTGGGCTGTGGCGCGCATGTCATTTATCTGCGTCGTTTACAGGTCGCCAATTATCCTAACCAAAGAATGGTCACGTTGGAGCAGTTGCAGGAATTAAAACAACAGGCTGAAGATCAGGAAATTGAAGCGTCAGAATTGCTTGATCCCTTGTTGCTGCCCATGGATACCGCAGTTACCCATTTTCCTGTTATCCACTTAACCGCTGTGGTCGCCTCGTACTTCAAGCAAGGCCAACCTGTTCGAAGCAACCATAATTTGGCTTCGAATGAATGGGTGAGAGTTACTGCAGGAGAGGAAAATAAATTCATCGGCATTGCCGTGATTGATGAAGATGGATTAGTAGCACCACGCCGGCTGGTTGTTGAAACTGTTGTTGAAACTGAATAGCGGTTGAAATAAATAGCTGTAAAAAAACAAATGGTTGTTAAAAACAAACAGTTGTTGAAATCGATAATGATAGCAACAGACAAGGAATTTGGAGCAGGTAATTTGAGTTGGGGCACAAAATGGCGGCGATTGTGCTGTCTTGCGCTTCACTTATTTGCAGCGTAGAATACCGCGTCTACACGAGTTGCTGAATTAGAGATCGGCACTTGTCATTTTAAATTACATAATTGGAGTTATACTATGTCTCTAAGTACTGCTGCAAAGGCGCAGATTATTGCTGAATTTGGTCGCGGCACTAACGACAGTGGTTCCAGCGAAGTTCAGATCGCACTGCTGACTACTGACATCAACCACCTGCAAGGCCACTTTGCAGAGCACAAAAAAGATCACCACAGCCGTCGTGGTCTGCTGAGAAAGGTTGCACAGCGTCGTAAGCTGCTGAACTACCTGAAGCGTAAAGATTTAGCACGCTATACTGCTCTGATTGAGCGTCTGGGACTGCGTCGCTAATTGATGAGTTTCAGTGGAAAGGGGCCTAATCGGCCCCTTTTCTTCTAAGAAACGGAATTGATACAAACAGTATTGAGAAATTTAACCACTGTTTTGACCGTTTCTAAAATTTGAACCTCTTCCGCTACAGTGACTCGCGCGGCTAATGAGAGTCCTTAAAGGAGTGAGTACTGTCATTAGTCGTGAGGGTGTAGCAAGAAGAGAAACGCTATTGTTGTCTCTTTCTTAAAGCGGCAACACCAACAAAGGAAAATTATTTTGCTGAATCCGATTGTTCGTAAATTTCAGTATGGTCAACACACGGTGACCATCGAAACTGGCATGATGGCTCGTCAGGCGACAGCAGCCGTTATGGTAAATATGGATGACACTGCGGTATTTGTCACCGTTGTCGGTCAAAAGAAAGTCAAAGCAGGTCAGGATTTCTTCCCTCTGACCGTTAACTATCAGGAGCGTACTTACGCTGCTGGCCGTATTCCGGGAAGTTTCTTTCGCCGCGAAGGCCGTCCGGGCGAAGGCGAAACCTTAGTTGCCCGTCTTATCGACCGCCCTCTGCGCCCTCTGTTCCCAGAAGGTTTCCTGAACGAAGTTCAAATCATTGCGACAGTCGTTTCTGTTAACCCACAGGTCAACCCTGATGTCGTTGCGATGATTGGCTCCTCTGCTGCCTTGGCACTGTCAGGTATTCCATTCAATGGTCCAATTGGCGCTGCACGTGTTGGCTACATCAACGACCAGTACGTACTGAACCCAACCAGTGATGAGCTGAAACACAGCCGTCTGGATCTGGTGGTTGCAGGTACAGAAGGTGCGGTACTGATGGTTGAATCCGAAGCCGATTTGCTGACTGAAGAGCAAATGTTGGGTGCGGTTGTGTTTGGTCACGAGCAACAACAGATTGTGATTGATAACATCAATGCACTGGTGGCTGAAGCTGGTAAAGAGAAATGGGATTGGTCACCAGAGCCGGTTAACCAGCCTCTGCATGCCCGTGTTGCGGAACTGGCGGAAAGCCGTTTGGGTGATGCTTATCGCATTACTGAGAAGCAGGAGCGTTACGCTCAGGTTGATATCATCAAAGAAGAAGTGACTGCGGCTATCTTGGCAGAATCTGCGGAAAAAGGCGTTGAACTGGCAGAATCAGACATTCTTGACGTTCTCTCCGGCCTGGAAAAAGACGTGGTTCGTAGCCGTGTCCTGCGTGGTGAACCGCGTATTGATGGCCGTGAAAAAGACATGGTGCGTGCTTTGGATGTTCGCACCGGCGTACTGCCACGTACTCATGGTTCATCCCTGTTTACCCGTGGCGAAACTCAGGCACTGGTGTCTGCAACACTGGGTACTGAGCGCGATGCTCAGGTTATCGATGAACTGATGGGTGAGCGTACTGATCGCTTCCTGTTCCACTATAACTTCCCTCCATACTCTGTCGGTGAAACAGGCATGGTCGGTTCACCAAAACGTCGTGAAATTGGTCATGGTCGTCTGGCGAAACGCGGTGTATTGGCGGTAATGCCAAGTGCCAATGAATTCCCGTATACCGTTCGCGTCGTGTCTGAAATCACGGAATCCAACGGCTCTTCCTCAATGGCTTCTGTCTGTGGTGCGTCACTGGCACTGATGGATGCCGGTGTGCCCATTAAGGCTGCTGTTGCCGGTATTGCGATGGGTCTGGTGAAAGAAGGGGATAACTTTGTGGTTCTGTCTGACATTCTGGGTGATGAAGATCATCTGGGCGACATGGACTTTAAAGTGGCGGGTAGCCGTGATGGTGTCAGCGCATTGCAGATGGACATCAAAATCGAAGGTATTACCCGTGAAATCATGCAGGTTGCCCTGAATCAGGCCAAAGGTGCCCGTCTGCACATCCTGAATGTGATGGAGCAAGCGATTCATAGCCCACGCAATGATATCTCTCAATTTGCCCCACGTATCCACACGATTAAGATCAATCCAGACAAGATCAAAGATGTGATTGGTAAAGGGGGTTCCGTGATCCGTGCATTGACGGAAGAAACCGGTACAACCATTGAAATTGAAGACGATGGTACTGTGAAGATTGCGGCGACTGACGGTGATAAAGCGCGTCATGCTATCCGCCGTATCGAAGAAATCACGGCAGAAGTTGAAGTTGGCCGTATTTATGCCGGTAAAGTGACCCGTATCGTTGATTTTGGCGCATTTGTTGCTATCGGCGGCGGTAAAGAAGGGCTGGTACACATTTCTCAGATCGCGGAAAAACGTGTGGAGAAAGTCACTGATTATCTGCAACTTGGCCAAGAAGTGCCGGTGAAAGTGCTGGAAATTGACCGTCAGGGTCGTATCCGCCTGAGCATGAAAGAAGCCGTGATTGCGACGGCTGAAACACAGCAGTTACCAGAATCATCAGTAGAATAAATTTGACGTAAAGCGCGGCGTCCTGTAAAAAGGGCGCCGTTTATCTCAATAGATTTTGAGTTGTTGTGTTTGTCGTCGCGTTTGTTATCGCTTGGCAATAGCTTGGAAGATGAGAGAGAAAGTCAATTTTGGGCAGGAAGCCTGAAATTATACAATGTGGGTGGAGTAACAGGGCATTCTGATTGATGTCTGACTTCGGGAGTGGGAAATGAATTCTTTTCTGCGCTGGTGTTATGTTGCGGCTATTTTTTTCCTTGTGGGATGTAGCAGCACGGGGTGGCGTAAAAACGAAGTTATTGCTATTCCATTACAACCGACATTGCAACAAGAGGTTATCCTGGCCCGCATGGAACAAATACTTGCGAGTCGGTCACTTACGGAAGATGAGTATGCACAGCTTTTATATGAGCGCGGTGTACTGTATGATAGCCTCGGGCTGAGGGCACTGGCGCAGAATGATTTTTCAGTGGCTTTGTCTATCCGTCCTGATATTCCTGAAATTTTTAATTATCTGGGAATTTATTTTACGCAGGCAGGCAATTTTGATTCTGCCTATGAAGCGTTTGATTCTGTTTTAGAACTTGATCCAACTTACAATTACGCGCGAATGAATCGTGGCATTTCACTGTACTACGGTGGCCGCTATCAATTAGCGCAGGATGATCTGCAGGCGTTTTATCAAGACGATCCAAATGATCCCTTCCGTTCGTTGTGGTTGTACCTTGTGGAAGAAAAAATTGATCCTAAGGTTGCAATGACGCATTTGTCACACCATTTTGACAAAGCGAACCGGGGGCGATGGGGCTGGAATATCGTTGAATTCTATTTGGGTAAAATCAGTGAAAACACACTGATGGAGCGCCTGAAACAGGGTTCAGCAGATAACACTTCGCTCGCTGAGCATCTCAGTGAAACTGACTTCTATTTAGGTAAACATTACCTAAGTCTGGGGGATGAGGATAACGCAGTTGCGTTATTCAAGCTGACGGTCGCTAACAATGTGCATAACTTTGTTGAGCACCGCTACGCATTGTTGGAATTGGCGCTATTAGGCCAAAAACAAGATGATTTATCGGAATCGAACCAACAATAGCTGACGAACATTTTCACGACAGATTTTAAAGTCCACATCTTTAGAGGTGGGGGCTTGTTTGTTCGTTTAATAACATAATTTGAGCCAGTTCACATTTTAAATGAAAATGACAGAAATTCTTTTCACTGTGTTATGTAGACTGGCCGCCACGATCAATGAGGCACCATTACATGACCACTGAGACTGAAATCTCTTTTGCTGATTTAGGTTTATCGGCTCCTATTCTTTCTGCACTGGAAGACATGGGCTATGAAAAGCCTTCTCCTATTCAACAACAATGTATTCCCCACCTGCTGAACGGCCGTGATGTGCTGGGTATGGCACAGACGGGTAGTGGTAAAACCGCTGCTTTCAGCTTGCCGTTATTGCATAACATTGATGCTGAACTTAAAGCGCCACAGATCCTTGTGTTAGCGCCAACCCGTGAACTGGCGGTGCAGGTGGCTGAAGCGTGTTCAGACTTTTCCAAGCATATGCGCAATGTGAATGTTGTTGCGCTGTACGGCGGACAACGTTATGACGTTCAATTACGTGCCTTGCGTCAGGGGCCACAAGTTGTGGTGGGAACGCCGGGACGTTTGCTCGACCATTTGAAACGTGGAACCTTGGATTTGTCTAACCTGAAAGGTTTGGTACTGGATGAAGCCGACGAAATGTTGCGTATGGGCTTTATCGAAGATGTTGAAAACATCATGAGCCAGATCCCGGCTGAACACCAAACTGCGCTGTTCTCAGCGACAATGCCAGAAGCGATTCGCCGCATTACCCGTCGTTTCATGAATGATCCGCAGGAAGTGCGTATTCAGAGCAGTGTGACTAACCGTCCTGACATCAGCCAAAGCTACTGGTCTGTTTACGGTATGCGCAAGAATGAAGCGCTGGTGCGTTTCCTCGAAGCAGAAGATTTCGATGCGGCGATTATTTTCGTGCGCACCAAGAATGCCACGCTGGAAGTTGCAGAAACACTGGAACGTAACGGCTACAACTCTGCGGCCCTGAATGGTGACATGAATCAGGCGCTGCGTGAGCAGACACTTGAGCGCCTGAAAGATGGCCGTTTGGACATTCTGATTGCGACTGATGTTGCCGCGCGTGGTCTGGATGTTGATCGCATCAGCTTGGTGGTTAACTACGACATCCCAATGGATGCAGAATCTTATGTACACCGCATTGGTCGTACCGGTCGTGCAGGCCGCGCGGGTCGTGCCCTGCTGTTTGTTGAAAACCGTGAGCGTCGTTTGCTGCGTAACGTTGAACGCACCATGAAACTGACCATTCCAGAAGTTGAACTGCCAAATGCAGAGCTTCTGGGCCAGCGTCGTCTGGAGAAGTTCGCGGCCAATGTTCAGCAACAACTGGAAAGCAGCGATCTGGATCAATATCGTGCATTGCTGTCCAAGTTGGGTACCAGCGATGAACTGGATATGGATACACTGGCAGCCGCCCTGCTGAAAATGGCACAGGGTGAGCGCCCACTGATCCTGCCACCTGATCCTGTGCGTCGTCCTCGTCGTGAATTCAACGATCGTGATCGTGATGACCGTCGTCGCAATAACAATAGCAACGGCTTTGGTGAGCGCGACAGAGGTGAGCGAAGTGAGCGCGGTGATCGCCCTCGTCGCGAACGTCGTGACGTGGGTGATATGGAACTGTATCGCATTGAAGTTGGCCGTGATGATGGCGTTGAAGTTCGTCACATTGTGGGTGCAATTGCAAACGAAGGTGATATCAGCAGCCGTTATATCGGTAACATCAAACTGTTTGCGACCCACTCTACGATTGAACTGCCAAAAGGCATGCCGGGAGAGTTGCTGTCTCACTTCACCCGTACCCGTATTCTGAACAAGCCTATGAATATGCAGTTGATGGGTGAGGCGCAACCTTTTGAACGCCGTGAGCGTCGTGGTGGCCGCACTGATAATGGTAACGGCGGTAATGGTGGCAATGGCCCACGTCGTGACCGTGACGGTTTCAGCAATAACGGTGGTCGTCGTTTTAACAACGAACGTCGTGGTGGCGGTGAGCGTGGTGGTTTCCGCGGTCGCAGCAACGATGATTTCAAGGGTGGTGCACCACGTCGTCGTCAAAGCAATGGCAACGTATAAGCGCTCATTGAGACTTGCTTGATTCATCGTTGTATTGAACATATCGCAACGATGAATTAAAAAAGCCCTTTCTCTGTCATGGAGAAAGGGCTTTTGCTATTTATCTTACTGATTCTGTTAAAAAGCATGTCACACGACATGAAGTTATATAAACGTTGAATTAAATTCAGGCTGTTTTCTTAGTGATACGTTTATTCAATTCGGCCTTGGCCTCAATATCTGAAAGTAAGCACTCACCTTGATGAATAACCGTCTTTCTTAACCTGCCTCTGAAACCAGCATGTGCCACTTCCTGCAAAATCCGCTCTTCCACAGGGCACAGTCCTCCTTCGCTTTGATCCAATGGATGAATCAGTACACGGTGTTTGCCCTCAAAAAGCCGCTTAATCCCTTTCAGGAAGCCATGCTGATTGAGAAGAGCATGTAACTGAAATTCTGCGTTATAAAAATCACCAATCAGTAAACGTGAGGTACTGAAATTCCCTTTAATCTCTAGCTGTTGCTGATTTTTGAGGTTTTTCAGTATCATTCGGTTGGTATTAATTTTGAGATAAAAATCCGCCAAGGTCATTTCCTTTGTTTATTTTTCCTGTAGGGTGAGGAAATTATGCCATAATTGACGATTAATTTAACCCCAATGCTTCTTTAAGGGGTTTCAAGTAACGACGACTCACCGGAATACGCTCGTCATTGCTCAGAACCAGCTCTGCCTGTCCATTTTCGCCAAAAACAATCTCCCGTAATTGCGTCATGTTAACTAAATACTGGCGATGGCAACGGGTCAGTGAAGTGCGGGTTTCCAGCGTACGCAGAGTCAGCTCGGTAAAACCTTCTTGTCCGTTGGCGCTCATGACATATACCCCACTCAGCCGGGAAGTGATATACAAGACATCATCCAATGGCATCAGCCAGATTCGGCTATGCCCGGTACAGGGAATATATTTCAGTTGTTCATCTTCACGTTGAATATCTGCCAGATTTTGCTTTTGATAACCAGAACGTAATCGTTGCAGCGTCTTACTCAGGCGTTCTTTTTCCAGTGGCTTCAATAAATAATCGAAAGCATGTTCTTCAAAGGCTTGTACCGCATATTCATCGAACGCAGTCAGAAAGACAATATAAGGGCGATGCTCAGGATCGAGCATACCGACCATTTCCAGTCCGGTAATGCGGGGCATTTGGATATCAAGGAAGACAACATCGGGTTTCAGGCGATGAATGGCACCAATCGCTTCTACGGCATTGGCACACTCACCCATGATGTGAAGATCGGTTTCCTCTTCCAGCAGACAACGTAGATTCTCACGAGCCAATGGCTCATCATCAACAATCAATATATTCATATTTACGCCGATTTTTTAGTCTCTTTTTCTAATGGTAAACACAAAATGACACGGGTAAATTCTTCTGGCTGGCAATCAACTCGCACCCCATACTGTTTACCATAACGAAGCCGCAGACGTTTATCCACTAAACTCATCCCAAGACCATCCCCCATTTTTTGGGTGCAATACAGCCCGGCATTATCTTCAATCTCCACCAAGAGCAAATTGGCTTCCTGATGGGCTTTAATCGTAATCTTTCCTGTCTCCAATAACTGTGATGTGCCATGTTTAATGGCATTTTCTACCATGGGCTGGAGGGAAAAGGCCGGTAATCGTGCATTGCGCAGGGACTCAGGTATCTCGATGGCAATCTGAAGGTGTTCCCGGAAACGGGCTTTCTCAATTTGTAAGTAAGCATTTACATGCTCTATCTCATTGTCCAGTGTGGCGATATCTTCAGGCCGCTTTAAATTCTTACGGAAAAAGGTTGAGAGATACTGCACAAGCTGGCCTGCCTGCTGGCTATCCCGACGGATGACAGCTTGCAATGTATTTAACGCATTAAATAAAAAGTGAGGATTCACTTGCGCGTGGAGGAGCTTTATTTCTGATTGCAGTAAAGATTGCTTATTCCGTTCATACTGTCCGGCAAGAATTTGGGCAGAGAGCAAGCTGGCAATGCCTTCGCCCAATGTGCGATTGATGGAGCTGAATAAGCGGTTCTTGGCTTCGTAAAGTTTGATCGTGCCAATGACCTGTTGATTTTCTCCCCGCAAAGGGATCACCAGAGCAGAGCCAAGCTTGCAGGTTGGGCTAAGGGAACAACAATAAGGTGTTTCATTGCCATCGGCATACACGACCTCATTATTTTCAATCGCCCGATGAGATTGTTTAGCCGCAATCGGCGTACCTGGCAGATGATGATCTGAACCGATACCAATAAACGCCAGTAACTTTTCTCTGTCCGTAATCGCCACCGCCCCGATCTCTAACTCCTGATAGATCACTTTTGCCACGCGCATACTGTTATCTTCATTAAAACCCTTACGCAAAATTCCCTCTGTACAGACGGCAATTTTTAGCGCTTGGGCAGAAAAAGCGCTGGTGTATTTTTTGAAAATGGCTCGCCTGTCCAATAAGATACGGATAAACATGGCCGCCCCGATACTATTGGCGATGATCATAGGAGCGGCGATATCTTTCACCAAACTCAATGCTTCACTGAAAGGGTCGGCAAGTAACAGGATAATGCCCATTTGTGTGCATTCAGCAAGAAGAGTGACAACGGCAGCCGTCCACGGATTCAATAACTTATTAAGCCATCCTTTTTTCATCAGATAAATATGGACAAGACCACCGAGTACACCTTCTACAATAGTGGATACCATACAGCTGAATGCGGTCATGCCACCAAGAGAATAACGGTGCAGACCCCCAGTGAATCCCACCATGGCCCCGACGGCTGGCCCGCCGAGAAAGCCGCCCAGCACAGCCCCAATCGCGCGGGTATTGGCAATCGAATCGTTAACATTCAACCCAAAATAGGTGCCCATAATGCAAAAGATAGAAAAAATCACGTAACACATCAGTTTATGGGGTAAACGGACGGTGACTTGCAACAAGGGAATAAACAGGGGCGTTTTACTCAGGAGCCAAGCGATCACCAGATAGACACACATTTGCTGAAGTAATAACAACACGAGGTTAAATTCGTACATATCTTTTCATTTTGTGATTAATAACATGCAATTAATAACGATTAAAATTTAAGAGGCCATTATCAAAGGTTGAATTTAACACCGTCAATAGGGCGTTGGGAGGATAACGTATTTATGGGAGTGGGAAAGCATTATCCGCCCCGTAGGGCGGATTTTTTAGTCAGGAACTGAAATTGACGGATAAATAGCGTTATTGCTTACAGGTGACGTAATCAAAGACAGCATTATTGGTCACATGGGCAAATCCTTGGTCTATATTCACAGAATAATGTCCATCTTGCCCTTGTGCGTCTTTCCCTGGCGTTGCAGAACGATAGGAGCGATGTTCAGGCCAACCAAAGTGGTCATGCATTGCATTGTTTGGATGAGCTTGGTACAGCGCCATCAAATCGTCTTTTGTTGGCAGCTTTTTATTTATTTTACGGCAGTACATTTTGTCATGAGGGGCGGTACGGAGTGCCCATATTTCTCCGCTTTCTTCATACTCGTTCTTTGATTGTAAATTGTGATCCTTCAATTCGGCTTGCAATGAAGGGCGCTCAAAGACAACCCCATTTTTTCCCACGGCGAGCTCAGCCATATGCCCCCAAAAATGAGCTTTGGGAACATCCGGGCTGGTCACCACCGTAAAAATGACATCTTTTGTTTGTGGAGAAGCAATATCATCCGCTGAGACAGATAGCGTTGTCTTCACACCAAGCCCGTTCGGATCGGTCGCAGTAATAGACAAGACACCTTGATCATCCGTGAAACCTTGGTACTCACCTGATTTACCATTCAGTAATATTGTGATTTTTTCATTACCATCCTGACGATTTTGTGCCCTAATAGCTTTAACGCTGACAGCGACATTTCGGATTGGCTGTCCGTGCCTTAGCGTTTTGATTTTCAGTATGATTGGTTCATCTTTTTTAACCTTCTCAGCGTCTGCCGTGATCGTCATATCATCAGCAATTCCTCTGACCGTTCCTCCTGCTCCGCCATCATGAGTCTTGTTTCCTTGTTCGGCACTCATACTGGTATCCACGTTCAGGGTATTTCCGATCAATCCCACCGCATTTTTTGCCTGTACAATAAGTTCTTTCACCCGACCCGCATCGGTTGGTTCCAATTTGCAGCCAGGCACCTCACCGGAGTTTGTGATTGTCTTGCTTTTGGTCATGTCTGTATTACCCTTATTGCCCCACACATAGCGAGATTGATCCGTTTTGTCACCATGATTAGCATTAAAGGTATAGGTCGCGCTCAATGTCTGTCCTATCGCTAATTTGCCATTGATGGTCAAATTAGAGATGATTGGCGCTTCAGGATGGACGAATAGGATCTCGACAGGCTCGATGGTAATACCCTCGACTTCTGGGGTAATTTTCAGCGTACCCGTCTTGTCACCGGCCGTGAGCTGGGATTGATAAACACCCGGCTGAACTTCTTTCATGTTATCGATCTTCGGATCGCTGCCACTCCCTTGTAATTTATTTGAGACCAATTTGATTTCGGAGGCAATGCCGGGGATGGGGTTGTCATTCTGGTTTTTCAAGGTTAACGTCAGCAGGGTGGTGGAATGACCATCAGCCAGCAGCTCTTTGTCTTTTGCCGAAAAGGTGGATTTATCGGCATTAACGATGGGGGGGAGTACTTGTACCTTCATTTCCGCCCGCTTAGACGCATTGTCATGCTGATCGTAAGCTGTTGCCCCAATCGTGTAGGTGTTGGTGCCCTGAGATTGATATTTTGGCAAGATTAACAGATAGTGTGTACCACCTTGGTGCTGGATTTTACCCCCATTGGCCAAAAGGCTTGCTGCTTCCCACTGAATATCTTTAAACCCATACTTACTGTTGACATTGATATGCAGTGTTTTGGCCACTTTCGCATGACCAATAATCAGGTGATCTATTGCCAGAGAGATCACTTCACGTTTGCGGAATTCCAAAACGATCTGATTGTTGCGTTCGACCAAATCATAGCGGCTGCCTTGCAGAGAACGTTTAAACGTGACGGCATTTGAGTCAATTTGTTTGGCCCATGGCGTCCCAATTTCATAATTCAGTTCTATATTGAACAGCGTTTCCCCATCACCGGACATATCTTGTCTGCGATCAATACCGAAAGTCAGCAAGGGGATAGGCGTATAATTAATCTCGGCAGTAAAGGCCGCAGGCTCTTTCTTGAGGTGATCTTGATTTATGAGTCCTACTTCATCGCCGAAGTATTGCTCATATATCAGCTTGCCGCCGAGTTGGGGTAAAGCAGGGAGGTAACCTTCTGCTCTCAGGTCGAAACCATTGGCGGGACGCTCATCATAATCGGTCAAGAGGCGGGATTCTTTCCAATGGCTTAAACGAAAATAGCCGTTCGCAGCCAATTTCAGGTAATTGCGGGCATATTCTGCACCAAAGCCGAGCCGGCTATTCTCACCCGTCATATCGCGGTCAAAGAAAGCATTGTAACCCAACATCCAATCGTTAAAAAAATGGCGTTGACCAAATCCAATATTGGCGGTATTGCGTTTATCAATATGGCGCAGGCCAAACTGGGTAAAGGTCATCTGCTGAGAGGTATTATACAGTGGCAATAGCATATCAAATTGGCTATTATTCAAGCGGCCGTAATTATCCATGTTGATTTGCACACGCGTTGTACCATAGCGTTCCAACCAATTTTGAATTTGCTGACTGGCTTCTCCTGTTGCCAGATTGTTTAACTGGCTTACTGCATTATCTTTGATGTTGTCACTAGCCAGCAACTGGCCAATGCGGGAAGAAATCTCCGCCAGATGGCCGGCGTTTTCGTCTGTAATCGAAACGTGGTCTTCTTTAATAGGTGCCTTAGCGAATGAAGGTTGCTGTATTGAAAAGTGTTTTAATGCAGGCTGTTCTGACGGCGATTTTTCTAATGAAGATTGCGTTAGTGAAGAATAGTTAAAAGGCAGAAATTTATTGTTTCGAGGTTTTGGAACATCAATCTCACTACCCACTTCGAGCGTGGTAAAAGGCTTATCAAAAGCACGCAACTGGTTAATTTTTTTTAAATCAGAAACAGTTAAACCATAACGTTTGGCGATAATACCGATAGTTTCTCCTGATTTCAGAATATAAGGCTCTGTTGGTAAAGCCCATTTTTCATTTTTAAACGTTGAAGGGGTTTTGGCAGCAGCGATAGCGGGGGAAAATACACTAACAGCGGGAAACACAAGTTGGGTGACAATGTTTATCCAAGCTACACGTTTCACCAAATGTTGCTGATGCTGTAGCCACGGCTTATCGAATTTTCTGTTCATATCTATAAACCTGTAACAATAAAAAATACCCGGTGATAGTCAGCAGTAAATCTATCCATTTCAGGATATTACTTACTATTTACTGTTTGCGATGAGTTGTGTCATCAGGGATAAAAGCGTCAGGTAGTGACGCAATGAAAGAGATGACACCACGACATGGCCTGACTTGAGATATCACAAAACAGTTAACAAATTCTGCTTAATAGTTAACAATCAGATTATTGATCTGACATTTTGTTTTTGTGAGGTTTTTTATTCCAACATAAAATCAATTTTTGATCAATGTAACTTTCGCTATCAATCTTTTTATATAAAATTGGCGCTTGTTGACACCTTCTTCCAAATTAGAATAAAGGCAGCATAAAACAGGATTAGATATGATTTATCGCAATATTTATCACTAATAAGAGGTGTTTTCCTCGGGGGCGCCTAAAATTTAGGCAGTGGAGAATGTGTAGGCATAGATTATGCTGTTTAGTGTGTTTTACCACTGTCACTAACACCGGATTGGCACCGGATTGGGTTATTAATTTTATCGAAAATATTGACCTGATAGTACGCTTGGGGCTTACAGAACATAATGAAGAAAAGAACACTTTTCACCATCTTACTGATCATTTTCCTGATCGCAATGGCCGTGCTTTTCCGTTCCCATAGTCAGGAACTTTTGTTGCAGGGAGAGGTTGATGCGCCGGAAGTCATCGTGGCTTCCAAGGTTGCGGGGCGAGTCGTTAAGGTTCATGTTGAACGAGGTGATAACGTTAAAGTGGGGCAATTGATGGTGAGTCTTGACAGCCCAGAACTGGCAGCCAAAGTTGGCGCGGCGCAAGCGACACGCGATCAAGCTAAGGCAAAACTTGAATTATCCCTGAATGGGACGAGTGAGGAGAACCTTCGAAGTTTAGCCGCTGCTTTTGCACAGTCCCAATCGGGATACAAAAACGCCCAACGTGAATTTGATCGCCTCAACAATCTGTCAACCAAAGACTATGTGTCTGCCACTGACCTGGATAATGCGCGCAGCACGCGGGATATTGCCTATCAGAAAATGCTGGGGGCAAAAGCTGAGCTGGATGAGGGGAAAAAGGGAGACCGTGTAGAATTACGGCAGCAGTTTCAGGCCGCATTGAATGAAGCAGAAGAAAACCTGCGTGAACTGGAAATACAGCATGATGATCTGCAAGTCAAAGCGTCTGTCAATGGTGAAATCGGGCCATTGCCAGCGGAAGAGGGGCAACTTTTTAATGCCAATAGTCCGTTGGCGACATTGATACGCATTTCAGAGGCTTATTTCGTCTATAACCTGCGGGAAAATATTTTGGCCAACGTTCGCAAGGGCGACAAAATTAAATTGCGTGTCCCTGCCCTGGGCAATCAAGAGATTGAGGCTGAAATCCGCTATATCGCGCCAATGGGGGATTATGCGACAAAACGGGCAACCCGTGCGACGGGCGATTTTGATCTGAGAACCTTTGAGGTTCGCTTATATCCCTTGCAACCCGTCGATGGCTTACGTCCGGGCATGAGTGCGTTATGGCTCTGGGATAAGTAAGGTGGCCTGATGAATATAAAAGCGGTATGGGGCAGTTTTGAGCAAAGATTTACCCAGGAATTTAGCGCTGCGCTGCACAGTCCGGTTTTTCACTGGCTGAGTTGGCTATTCCCTTTGCTGCTGTTTATGTTAACGAGTGCCAATTTTTCAGAAGGCACCCTGTTTAACTTACCTGTCTCTGTTGTGGATAACGACCAGAGCGCGCAATCACGTACTTTTATTCGCAATTTGAATGCTGCCCCCCATGCGGATATCAAGTCTTATAACAATAGCTTGCCGGAATCCATAGAACGTATACGCCGGGCGCAGGATTACGCGCTGCTTTATATTCCAGAGGATTTTGAAAAAGAGGCTTTAAGTGGAAAACAGCCGACGATAAGTATCTATTACAATGCCCTGTTTTATGGAGCCGGGCGCTACTCAATCCAGGATTTCAGCGGATTGATGGCAGAAACGAATGCCAAATACCGCACAATCATTGCTGCCGAAATGGGGCGGCAATTACCGCCGTTAGCCAAAGCAACGATGTCCTATGACAGTTTGTTTAACGCCAGTGGCAGTTATATTTATTTCCAGCAATTTGCGGCAACCATTCACCTATTACAGCTTTTTGTCGTCACATGCACTATCTATACAATGGCCAGGGGAAAACCACTCTTGGATGCAGAATCTTTCATTGGGGCATTGTTGGGGAAATTGGCACCCTATACGTTGATTTTCACACTGCTATTGATGGTGGAAATTACGGCGCTGGTGATTTTCTCAGATGCAAAAGTTGCCGGTAATCCGTTGTATATGCCGATTGTGGGATTTTTCTATGTGATCGCTGCGCAAAGCATTGGCTTGTTACTGTTTACTTTCACCAGCAGTGCAATAACGGCCTACACGATGATGGGGATGCTGGTCAGTATTGCGCTGGCATTTTCCGGTATGATCGTGCCAGAACTCTCCATGATATGGCCGGCTAGGGTTATCTCTACTCTTGAACCATTAACTTATGCCTTGAATGCCCTGTTTGACATCTTCCTGCGGGAAGTCTCGTTACAGATTATTTTGCATATTTGCCTGATATTGCTGATCTATCCTGCGGTTTGTAGTCTTCTGATCCGCAATCGCTTGTGGCAGCGGCTTAATCAATCAGAGGGAGTCGCATAATGTCGGGCTATGGGAAAGCAAGTTGGGCATTATACTGGCAGACATTGCGCGATGTATTTCTGGGGATGTTGGAAAAACCCATGTGGCTGCTATTGATTGTTTCGTTGTGTGTGATAAGCATGGTTTATGTTCATCCTTCTTTGTGGGATTTACCGATTGCCGTGATCGATCAGGATAACAGCCATGCGAGCCGTGCGTTGATCCGTAATATTGACTCCACGGCGAACGTGGAAACCCAAAGCTACAATAGTCTCGACCATGCCCGGCGTGACTTGCTACAGCGAACCATCTTTGCCATTATCATCGTCCCGGTGGATTTTGAAAAACGCCTGCTTAACGGACAAAATGTCACTGTGCCAGTTTATGGTGATGCGACCAATCGCCTCGCCAATGGGCAGATTCAAAAGAATTTGTCACTGGCTTATCAACAGCTCTTGTCAGAGTACGACGGCATGTTGCTTTTGCAATCGGGTTTCAGCATTGAGCAGGTAAAAATCTTGCTACAACCGATTCGGGGTGAAACCATCGGATTATTTAACCCAGGTGTCAGTTATCCCGCAATAGTCTTTCCGGGTTTATTAGTCATGCTGTTGCAACACTCCTTGTTAATTTCTTGTGTTCGCGTCAGCATTTCCCTACGGGAAACCCCCCAGGGCAGTCCACCGCTTCCCGTCTATTTGGGAACATTATCCGCTTTGATCCCCATCTGGCTGTTCCTGTCAGTGATCTTTTTTATCCTGTGGCCATGGATCTTAGGGTATCGGCAAGATGCGCCGATTTACCTTGTGTTGTTGTTGACATTCCCGTTCCTGTTGACGGTATTAGGGTTGGGAAAATTGGTGACAGAATGCTTGCGCAGCGTGGAAATGATTTATTTGACGTTGGCTTTTATTACTACGCCGGTCTTCTATATTTCTGGCACCATTTGGCCGCCTCAGGCGATGCCTGAGTGGGTCAGGGTGATTTCATCGGCCTTGCCATCAACATGGGCAACAAAAGCAATCGCAGGGGTTAACCAGATGGGATTGCCGCTGCACAATGTGTACAAAGATATCGGCATGATGTTACTACTTGGCGTGATATATATGGTGTTGGGCATTTTGGTTGGTATGCTACGCAATAAAGAATTTCGTTATCTCATCCAGCGCATTAAACGGCTATTCTCGCTATAAACATGGCTCTTACCGATGTTTGTCCTGTAGACGTTTTGTAATAAGGGATTTATTATCGATTTTCCCAATGTAAGCAATCCCTTTTCTGATACGTTGTTTTCTTGCTACATTGTTTTCTTGCTACAGCTTTCAGCGTCGTTTGCGGGTTGAAGGGAATATAGAATTGGAACTACATGTGAAAAATCTGATGGATTCCATTGAATGGGAATCTATGCCATCCATCCTTCGTTTTGGTTTATTGCATCGGGCTGAATTTATCAAAGCGGGACAGAAGGAGGGCGCTGATCGGAATGATCGCGCGTTATCGCCATGTTAATCAGAGTCGAAATTCCTGTTGATGCGATGGGGATTGATCGTTTGTTACGTCAATCTTTTGAAACATCGGCAGAAGCTGAGTTAATTCATCAACTAAGAGAAGATGGTTTATTGACATTGGGTATTGTTGCGACCGACGATGAAGGCCAGGTGATTGGCTATGCCGGTTTCGCGCCCGTTGATATCAATGGTGAAGATCATCAATGGGTTGGTTTGACGCCATTGGCGGTGGCGGAACAGTATCGTTGTCATAGGCTGGGTGAAAAATTGGTTTATGAAGGGCTGGATAGCCTCAACGAGTTTGGCTATGGAGCGGTTGTGGTGCTGGGTGATCCGGAATATTACTACCGTTTTGGCTTTAAGCTTGCTAATGAATACCAATTATATTGCCCATGGCCTGATTGTGAGGATTACTTCTTGATCTACCCCCTGGCTGATATTTCACAGGGCGATTGTCATGGTCTGGTTACTTATCCTGCTTATTTTGATCACCTGTGGTCATAGCCAGGGTGAAACACTTCTCAGATGAACCCATTTGCATTAAATACGTTGTTATACAGAGAGGCTGGTCAATAACCAGCCTTTCTTTTTGCTGTTTACTCAGTTTCTTCACCCGATATTCCACTTTTAGTGCCGCTCCCTTATCCCTGACTGCACTCTGATAAACCAACATCAATGGCGCTTTTCCTCGTAGGTATTTTGCCCCTTTTCCGGCTGCATGCTGCATCAATCGACGGGATATATTGGTCGTTATTCCGGTATACAGGCTCCCGTTCCGGGTTCTGATCAGGTAGATATACCAGTGAGAAACTTTAATATTCATTATTTATTTTTAATTATTTTATTAAGTTAATTTCTATGGGATTTAATTTATATTTTAGTGATAAGTGTGGTCTGAAGTGCGGTTTTAAGTATGGTATTAAACATAGTTATAAGCTGATTTTTTGATGATTTCCAATATAACCAAATGAATTTACTTAAATTATATGCCATTTATCAACCCGCGGTAATTTTTTTTGTTCAAAAAAATTGAAAAATTATAGCAAGAATTGCTAATTATCATCGTCTGAACAAGCGTATAACATGCTCGCCATCACGAGAGATTAACTCTATCTTAAAAATGAGCAGAGGAACGAAATATGAAAAATGTAAAAAATATTGGGGTTATTTTAGCACTATGTGCGGTTTCTTTTGGTTCTTTTGCCGCAACTGAAGTTCAAGTTGCTAAGGGAGAAAAAGTCGGTGTTGTTTCCGTTAGCGGTGCAGAAACACTCGATAGCCTGACCACAGAGTTATCCAAAAAAGCTGATGAAGTTGGCGCAACTTATTTCCGCATTATTTCGGCAAATGGCCAGAACCAACTCAATGGCGTTGCTGAAATTTATAAATAATTTATCCTGTAAGCCGTAAGTCAAATACAGAACACGTCACCCGATAGGGAATCAAGCGTGTTCTGTTATGATCCGAATAAAATAACGGTATGGAAATATATGGATTCAAATAAAGAAATTTTAATCATTCGCCAATATCTCGCCAGGCAACATGTATTCACGCTGTGCACCTCTTCGGCTCAGGATTTATGGTGTGCGAACTGCTTCTATGCTTTTGATGCCGATAGCATGGCGCTCTGGTTTATGACTGAACCTAATACCCGCCACGGTAAGATGATGCAAAACAATCCCGTCGTTGCAGGGACGATCGCCGGCCAGACACGCAATATCGCACAAATAAAAGGGATTCAATTTCGTGGTGACGTCATGCCATTGAGCGGTGAAGCCGCAACCCTCGCCAGAGCGCGTTATTGCCGCCGTTTTCCTGTCGCGCTGTCTGCCAAATCCCCAATCTGGCAGCTCAATATTCAGGAAATTAAAATGGTGAATAACCCCCTCGGTTTTGGCAAAAAATTGCATTGGCAGCGTTAATGCTCTGCCTGATTAAATTCCTCACCTGAAATAATGGATAACCTGATTATGACTGCCCCGCCAAATTAACGCGGGATCATACAACGCCTGTTCAAATTTCCCATCCACCAGCACATGGATATGATTGATAACTGCTTGTTGCTCTTCATTTAATTCATTGAGGACATAACCTGTCCATAGCCAGATATCCTTATCTGGGCACTCTTCGCGTACCCGTTTAACCAGCCGCAATATGCAGGGAACATTGTGGGGATGCAGCGGATCGCCGCCGGATAATGACAAACCTTGCCGTTTAATCCGCTGATCTTTCAGGTCAGCCATGATCTGATCTTCGACGGCTGGCGTAAAAGGCTGACCTGAATCGACGCGCCATGTGCTTTGGTTATAGCAGCCACGGCATTGATGCAGGCAACCTGACACAAACAGCGTACAGCGGGTTCCGGAGCCATTGACCACATCAACCGGATAATATTGGTGATAATTCATCGCATTAACCCACTTGCCCGTTGCCAAGATGTTTCACGCGGCGTTTTACCTCTTCCTGCTTACCGGCATTAAATGGGCGCGCGTCAGGGCTGCCGAGGTAGCCACAAACACGGCGAGTCACTGAAACTTGGGCTGACTCATGATTGCCACATTGAGGACAAGTGAATCCTTTACGGGTACAGGCAAACTCTCCGGTAAAACCACAGCGGTAACACTCATCAATTGGCGTATTGGTGCCATAATAAGGCACACGTGAATAGCTGTAATCCCAGACATCCTCCAATGCTTTCAAATTATGTTGCAGATTGGGATATTCGCCGTAGCAAATAAAACCCCCGTTTGCCAATGGCGGATAGGGCGCTTCAAAGTCCAGCTTATCGTAGGGGTTGACCTTTTTTTCCACATCCAGATGAAAGCTGTTGGTGTAATAGCCCTTATCGGTGACGCCTTGAATCACACCGAACTCGGCGGTATCTAAACGGCAGAAACGGTCACATAGATTCTCGCTGGGTGTACTGTACAAACTAAATCCATAACCTGTCTCCCGTTTCCATTGTTCGACGGCCTGACGTAAGTGTTTAACAATAGCAATGGCTTTCTGCTGGCGTTGTTCATCATCAAACAGATGAAAGTGATTACCATATAACGCATTTATCGTTTCATGAATGCCAATATAACCCAATGAGATAGAAGCCCGGCCGTGTTTGAAGATATCGGCAATCTTGTCATCGGCGTTCAGGCGGACACCACAGGCACCTTCCATATAGAGAATCGGGGCAACGCGAGCCTTGGTATTTTCGAGGCGAGCAATGCGGGTCATCAGCGCTTTTTTTGCGAGCAATAAACGTTGATCCAAAATTTGCCAAAAATCCGCTTCATGACCCTTGGCTTCGAGCGCAATGCGGGGAAGGTTCAGGCTGATAACGCCCAGATTATTGCGCCCTTCGTGAACTTGCTGGCCGTTTTCCTCATAAACGCTGAGAAAACTACGGCAACCCATTGGCGTTTTAAACGATCCCGTTACCTTGACCACTTGATCATAGTTGAGAATATCGGGGTACATGCGTTGACTGGCACACGACAGCGCCAATAACTTAATGTCATAGAGGGGATCCCCAAAACGGTGATTCAATCCATCGCGAATGGTAAAAACCAGCTTGGGGAAGACTGCGGTTTTGCGCTTTTTTCCCAAACCGGCAATGCGGTTGCGCAGAATCGAGATTTGGATCAGACGGGCTTCTTTGGTTGTCCCCAACCCGAAACCGAAAGTGACAAACGGCGTCTGCCCATTGGCGGTATGCAGCGTATTGACTTCATATTCCAGCGACTGGAAGGCGTCATAACACTCTTTTTCTGTGCGGGCTTCTGCATAGGCAACCGGATTGGCAATCTGCCACTCTTTGGCAATGGCCAGATGTTTGTCATAACTGGCTTTCACAAAAGGCGCGAGGACTTCATCAATACGGTTAATCGTCGTGCCCCCATAAATGTGGCTGGCAACTTGCGCAATGATTTGGGCCGTAACCGCGGTGGCGGTAGAAATGGATTTGGGGGTCTCAATTTCCGCATTGCCCATTTTAAAGCCGTTGGTAAGCATCCCCTGTAAATCGATCAGCATACAGTTGAACATAGGAAAAAACGGGGCGTAATCCAGGTCATGATAGTGAATTTCTCCTTTATCATGTGCCTGCACCACATCGTGCGGCAGTATATGCTGTTTGGCATATTGTCGGGCGACAATCCCGGCTAATAAATCACGCTGAGTCGGAATGACTTTACTGTCTTTGTTGGCATTTTCATTAAGAAGAGAGAAGTGACTTTGTTCGATCAGTCCGCGAATTTCTTGATCCAGCCGATCATGCCATGTATAGGAAGCCTGTTCACCGGCATTATCCTGACTAATGTCAACGTGGCGGTTATCCTGTTGCGTCACAACCATTTTCACAATATGGCTCCTCAGTATGTTATCCACAGACGAAAACGGCCTGAATGTTCGGTTTTTGCGTTGATGTGGATAATTTTGTGTATAAATACTATATATAGTGATTTTGTTTCATTTAAACACAATATATAGATCATTTACGCTAATATACAACCTAAAAAGTTGATCTCAGACAAAGAAAAGCAGGTTATCAGGAGAGGCAAACAAAAAGAAAAAGCGGAAAACAGAGCGGTAATAACAACCCTGATACCGAGTGATCAGGGCTGAGAGAACGACAGATTAGCGACGCACTGCGATCGCTTCAATCTCGATTTTCACATCTTTTGGCAGACGGGCAACTTCAACACATGAACGTGCAGGGAACGGCGCATGATGTTCAGCGAAGAACGCTTCGTAAGTTGCGTTCACCGCAGCAAAATCATTCAAATCTTTGACAAACACCGTAGTTTTTACAATATCAGCCACTTTCAAGCCAGATTGTTCAACAATAGCTTTGACGTTTTCCAAAGATTGGCGGGCTTGAGCCGTCACCTCTTCAGGGATCGCACCGGTTTTGGGATCAACGGGGATCTGGCCGGAAGTGATAACCATGCTGCCCAGATCAACACCCTGAACATAAGGGCCGATGGCGGCTGGTGCATTTTCGGTATGGATAGAACGTGACATTAGAAACTCCTGTTTGACGTCTGGATGGAAAAATTTTCTGGATAGCCATTATAGTGATCCGCTGTCCCGCATCAATTGATACAGGACATTCTCGTCGATGACTTAAGCGGATAGCGTGTTTGAACTGGCGATTAAGCGTTATTGATAACGGCTTGACGGTCAAACTCTTTCTCACAATATTTACAGCGCAACATCACATCGTCTTTCGCTGACATAACGCAGAAGCTGCTGTTAACAGGTTCATTGTGACTTATACAGTTACTGTTTGGGCAGACAAGAACGTTGTCGATTTGGTCTGGCAGATTGATTGGCATTTTTTTGACGACAACATAATGCTCAATGTTATTGATGGTGGCATGTGGTGCATACATGGCGAGCTGGTTTGCCTGTTGTTCTGTCAGAAAGGTGTTTTCAATCTTAATCAGATCCTTTTTACCCAGTTGGTTGGAAGGCAGATTCAGGCCAATGGTAATACGCTGGTCTGTTTCGGTGAGTTTGAACAGTGACAATAACTTAAAACCGACATGGGCGGGAATGTGATCGATAACCGTGCCGCATTTAATGGCTTCGACTTGCAGTTGATGGTCTTGGGTCATGTTGTGTCATAAATACCGTTTCGGTATTCCTCCTCCAGATATTAGGGGATCAAGGAAATAGTCTCATTTTGTCACAGACGATTTGGCATTTCACCTGATTAGGTTTTGAATTTAAAAGACGAATTCAAACTTCTGTTTTTCCCTCATATCATATTCTTCAAATCGTGTTGTAAATATGATCTCGGCAGGATTTATGTTATATAATAAATCACTTTCAAAAACATCTTTCGCTGTTGCTTTTATACATGTATGCGTGCCTGACTCTTTTAATCTGTAAAATCCATTTTCTTTTACTGGGTCGAATTTCTGCAAACTGTATATATAACGAGGCCTGAATATTTTTTTGAAAAAAAATCAATTATTTT
>NZ_JAQRFJ010000100.1:0-6923 GCF_028599065.1 Xenorhabdus sp. PR6a
TAAATAAAGATGAGTATAGGGCGGCCGTTTCGTGATCAAATCCAAAAGAAATGATAATGGTTGGCATCCATGCGGTAACAATAAAAAATATACCGGATAAAATCCCAAAATAGATTGCCATCGAATAGCAGAAAATATTTTTTACCGGTGTGATGTTTTTGAAGTTAAATGTATCATTCTGCACTTCTCTTTTCGATAGATTATCTTTGATTTTTTCTCTTTTGTCTTCTTTAACAGTGAATATACCTATAACGATTAGTGCAATAACGGGGATACCTATCCAGAATAGAGGAACGGTATTCCATGATAAGTTCAGATGATTTTTAATTGGGAGGGTGAGTGAAGTCGCTAATGCAGAGCCAAGATAGAGTGATGCCGTATAAAGAGATGATAATAAAGATATTTTGTTTTCACTCTGTCTTTTTATAAAGGAAGGTAGTGATATATTACCCAATGAGATAGAAAAGCCAAATAAAAACGTTGAAACGATAAGTATGGGGACGCTTTGTTCTAATCTCAGTACGTAAGCAACAATACTCACTGTCATCGATAACATAATGATTTTATTCAGGGATATCTTTTTTTCCAGCAACGGAACTAACGGGGATATAAAAAAGAAACATAATGGATAAATGGAGGTTAAAAATGAGAATAAATAAGTACTTATATGCAGGCTGTTAATGATTTCTTCAGCCATTGTGGGTAAGTATGATATTGGAACTCTTAATTCCAATCCTACAAAAATAATTAATATAATTAATAGTGTCAGTCTCATACAACCCCTGCTGTATTTTTTTATGTAGCATATATAGTTTAAGATGACTTACGGACTGAAGATACAACATGAATAAAATATTGCAAGTGTTTTTTCTAATAAAATCATATGGTTATATTGAGTGACTGTTTATTTGTTTAATTGATATTTGTATAATAACGACTATATCCTTAAATATATGGCGCTTTCTCATCAAACATTGACAGTAAACAATGGGGTCGGAAATGAATATCCGCGATCTGGAATACCTTGTGGCACTTGCTGAATATCGGCACTTTCGCCGGGCTGCTGATGCTTGTCATGTCAGCCAACCGACACTGAGCGGTCAAATCCGCAAACTGGAAGATGAGCTTGGCGTGATGCTGCTGGAACGCACGAGCCGCAAGGTATTATTTACCCAACAGGGGATGCTGCTGGTGGAACAGGCCAAAACCGTATTGCGAGAAGTGAAGGTGTTGCAGGAGATGGCCTCCCTGCAAGGTGAAAGTATGTCCGGGCCGTTGCATATCGGCCTTATTCCAACCATCGGCCCCTATCTCCTGCCTCTTATTATTCCTGAACTGCATAAATTATTTCCCAAACTGGAAATGTACCTGCATGAAGCACAAACCCAAAATTTGTTGGCACAACTTGATAGTGGGAAACTTGACTGTGCCATCTTGGCGTTGGTGAAAGAAACCGAAGCCTTTATCGAAGTGCCATTGTTTGAGGAGCCGATGAAGCTGGCGGTGTATGAAGAACATAAATGGGCAGGGCGGGACAGCATTAAGATGAGTGAGCTATCCGGCGAAAAGTTATTAATGCTGGAAGACGGACACTGTTTGCGTGATCAGGCGATGGGATTCTGTTTCCAGGCGGGTGCCAAAGAAGATACGCATTTTAGGGCGACGAGTCTGGAGACACTGCGTAATATGGTTGCAGCGGGCAGCGGGATTACATTATTGCCTGATTTATCGGTGCCGGGTGAAAGAAAGCGGGATGGCGTTTGCTATCTGGAATGTGATGAACCGGAACCCAAACGATCCGTCATATTGGTTTATCGTCCCGGTTCACCTCTGCGTGGTCGCTATGAGCAATTGGCAGAGGCGATTCGGACTAAAATGGGCAACTATTTCGAAATACTCGGAAAAAGATCAAAATAATCGGTTTAACCCATTGAGCGCTGCCACACGATAGGCTTCCGCCATGGTGGGATAATTGAAGGTAGTATTAACGAAATATTCGATATTATTGCCTTCACCTTTCTGTTCCATGATGGCCTGACCAATATGAATGATCTCTGCGGCACGTTCGCCAAAACAGTGGATGCCTAAAATCTGTTTTGTCTCACGGTGGAACAGGATCTTAAGACTGCCAACATTCATCCCTGCAATTTGTGCTCTTGCCAGATGTTTGAATTGGGCGCGCCCTACTTCATAAGGGATTTTCATAGCGGTTAACTGTTGCTCGGTTTTACCCACCGAACTGATTTCAGGGATGGTATAAATTCCGGTTGGGATATCTTCCACCAGATACAGACTCGCATTTCCTGTTGTCATCGCTCTGGCCGCGATGCGCCCCTGATCATAAGCCGCAGAAGCCAAACTGGGATAGCCAATAACATCACCCACGGCGTAGATGTTTTCATTACCGGTCTGGTAGACGCGATTGACTTTCAGTAAGCCCCGGCTGTCGGTTTCCAGTCCGACATTTTCTAAGCCTAGCGTGTCGGTATTACCTGTTCTGCCGTTGGCATACAGCAGGCAATCTGCTTTGACTTTCTTGCCGGATTTCAGGTGAACAATGACACCATCATCAAGGCCTTCAATCTTTTCATATTCTTCATTGTGGCGGATAACCGTACCACTATTCCAGAAATGGTAGGAGAGGGCATCAGACATTTCTTGATCAAGAAAGGACAAAAGATGATCACGCGTATTGATCAAATCGACCTTAACCCCCAACCCACGGAAAATGGAGGCATATTCACAACCAATCACCCCGGCACCATAAATAATCACATGGCGTGGTTCGTGATCCAGTTGCAGAATAGTATCGCTGTTATAAATCCGGGAGTGGGAAAAATCGACATCAGGCGGGCAGTAAGGACGGGAACCCGTGGCAATGATGATGTTGTCCGCACTCAAGATATCAACACTGTCATCGGCATAACGAACACTGACCTGATGTTCATCAATGAAAGTGGCTTCTCCCGCAAACATTCGGCAACGGTTGCGTTCATAAAATCCTTGGCGCATCTTGGTTTGCTGATTTATAACGACGTCAGCATGGCGCAGGATTTCTGAAAACGAGGAACGAAGAATGCGGGAATTATCACTGTAGAGGGGATTTTGATTAAATTCGATAATACGGCTAACGGCATGGCGGAGGGCTTTCGACGGGATTGTGCCCCAATGAGTACACCCACCACCGACGTTATTGTAACGTTCTATAACAGCAACGTTTTTACCTTGTTTCACCAACCCCATTGCGGCTCCTTCCCCGCCGGGACCAGAACCAATCACAATGGCATCAAAATGAGTATGTTGCATAGAGGAAAGACCTGTTTTTACACAAAATAACAACGCTATCTTAACATTACTTAAGGTAATAACCCAATGAGCACAAGGTTTTTATCTCACGGTTTAGAAAAAAAACCGGAAAATAGCGAATAATGTCTTTAAGAGAACAATCACAGCAAACCTGGCAGAATCTGTTATATTTGCCTGATTAGAAGCGAGATAGATCAGGATTGTTGTGAGTAACGTAACCGGCGTTAGAGCAAAACAGAAAGAAAAAACCCGTCGCTCCCTGATTGATGCGGCATTCAGCCAACTCAGTGCTGAACGCAGTTTTACCAGCCTGAGTTTACGGGAAGTGGCTCGTGAAGCGGGCATTGCACCGACTTCTTTTTATCGGCATTTTCGGGATGTGGATGAACTGGGGCTGACGATGGTAGATGAAAGCGGTTTGATGTTGCGTCAGCTAATGCGTCAGGCACGTCAGCGCATTGCCAAAGGTGGCAGTGTCATCCGCACTTCGGTTGCAACATTTATGGAATTTATCGGCAACAATCCCAACGCATTCCGGCTGTTGCTGCGCGAACGCTCCGGTACATCGGCTGAATTTCGTGCGGCTGTCGCACGGGAAATCCAACATTTTATCGCCGAATTGGCAGACTACCTTGAGCAAGCCAGCCATATGCCTCGTCATTTTACTGAAATACAAGCCGAGGCGATGGTGACAATCGTATTCAGTGCAGGCGCAGAAGCACTGGATATTGATGAAGAAAAAAGGCGTCGTCTCGAAGAGCGTTTGGTTTTACAACTCCGCATGATTTCCAAAGGCGCTTATTATTGGTATCGTCGAGAGCAAGAAAAAAACACTGTCCCTAAAGCGATCCCCAAAACAATCCCTAAGACCCTGAAATAATAATGAAAGGAGCATAATACGATGGAACAATACCGCCAAGATAAAAGCACAATGTTGCTGGCTCTTATCGTTGGAATGGCAACACACGGAACTTTCTCAGCATTTTTCAATTCATTCGTCCCTTTTTCTATTTTCCCTATTATTGCACTGGCCCTGTCTGTGTATTGTCTCCATCAACGTTATTTGAATTACCCAATGGCAGAAGGGTTACCCAAACTGGCTGTGGGATGCTTCTTCTTAGGCATGTTCATGTACAGCGCATTTATTCGGATGGAATATCCGGCAATTGGCTCTAATTTCTTGCCTGTCGTTGTGGGTACTGTCTTGGTATTTTGGATCTACCTCAAGATGAGAACGCGCAAGCAAGCCATGCTCATGGCAAAAAGCTAACCGTTTACGAGCGATTCAATAAAAAACGCCACAAAATGAGATCCGTGGCGTTTTGGCTTTTCAGTCAGTTTACTGATGATTATGCGCTTTTCTCCAGTAAAACACCGCACTCCATATGGTGGGTATAAGGGAATTGGTCGAAAAGTGCCAGTTTGCTGACTTTGTGGGTTTGTGTCAGTGTTGCCAGATTTTGGCAGAGTGTTTCTGGGTTGCAGGAAATATAAAGAATGCGCGGATACGCTTGCACCATTTTTACCGTTTCTTCATCCAATCCACTGCGTGGTGGGTCAACAAAAATGGTTTCACATTGATAACTGCTTAAATCAATTCCCTGTAGGCGATTGAACTCTCGCTCTCCGTTCATTGCCTGGGTAAATTCCTCTGCTGACATGCGGATAATCTGCACATTATCAATCTGGTTCGCTGCGATATTAAATTGTGCGGCAGCCACCGAAGGTTTGGCAATTTCAGTGGCCAAGACGCGCTCAAAATTCTGTGCCAGTGCCAGAGAAAAATTACCATTGCCGCAATACAGCTCAAGCAAGTCGCCTTTCGAACCTTTGGTGATGTCAATCGCCCATTCCAACATATGAATATTGATGCTGGCATTCGGCTGGGTGAAGCTATTTTCAACCTGACGGTAAATCATGGTCTTACCTGCAACTGGCAACACTTCATCTATATAGTCATGGTCAAGTATGATTTTGGTTTTTGCCGCGCGCCCAATAAGCTGGAGATCAAATCCTGCCGCGATAAGTTGGGTACGCAGTGCGATGGCATGTTCACGCCATTCCTCATCCAATTTTTTGTGGTAAAGCAGGGAGACAATGATTTTGTTACTGCGGGTGGAAAGATAATCGACCTGAAACAATTTATGGCGCAATACGGGGTTATCTTTTACGCCGGCAATAATAGCCTGCATCATTTGATTGATTAACGGACTGGCAACGGGAAATTGATCAATACGAATACGTTGTTTGGTTTGTTGATCAAACATGATGTGGTAGAGGTCATCTTCCTCATGCCAGATACGGAATTCTGCCCGCATTCTGTAATGGGATGCCGGGGAACGGAAAACTTCAGGCTCAGGTGCGCTAAAGGGGAGCATCATTTCTTTTAGGCGATGGGCTTTTTCCATCAATTGATTTTCATAATTTTCCGTTGGCAAAACATTCTGCATTATCGGGTTCTCGTATGGTCGCATTAAGAAAAATTTCCGAGCGGCATTGTAGGGGAAGTGCAAAGGATGTCCAGTTTTCTGGTTTATCAGCGCCTCATATCCGATCACTGACCACCTTACGATCCGTGCTAGAATAGCTAATCTGTTTGATAAAAATTATGAGACAGCCTATGGCTACCGCACTCCGGGAAGAGAATACTACCTCACTGGCAGCTACAACTTCTGATTTAAACAAGACCGCCCGTCCAACGATTCTGGTTTTTGATTCCGGAGTTGGTGGTCTATCTGTCTATCAAGAGATTCGGCAACTCTTGCCGGATCTCCACTATATATATGCTTTCGATAATGAAGCCTTCCCTTATGGCGAGAAAACGGCAGAAGTGATTATAGAAAGGGTCGTTCAGATTGTTGATGCGATCCAAAAGAAGCATCCTTTGGCGGTTGTTGTGATTGCCTGCAATACTGCCAGTACAGTCAGCTTGCCTGCCTTGCGTGAACGTTTTTCTTTCCCTGTTGTGGGGGTTGTGCCGGCAATCAAACCGGCTGCAAAGCTAACCTGTAATCGTGTCGTGGGATTATTGGCGACACGCGCCACCGTGAATCGCGACTATACCAAAGAATTAATTACCCAATTCGCCACGGATTGTCAGATGCATTTAATAGGTTCTGCTGAGTTGGTGGAATTGGCTGAACGGAAGCTACATGGTAAGGATGTCCCACGGGAAGCGCTGGAAAAGATATTGAAACCTTGGCTGAGAATGAAAGAACCACCGGATACCGTTATTTTGGGCTGTACGCACTTTCCTCTGATAGCAGAAGAACTTTCACAAGTTTTACCCGATGGAACAAGATTAATTGATTCGGGAGCGGCCATCGCTCGTAGAACCGCATGGTTGATCAAAAATCGCGATAATTTGTTTTTAACCACAGCAGAGAATTGGGCTTATTGCACGAAAATGGCGCCAGAGAGTGAAGCATTACGTCCTGTTTTACGTGAATATGGCTTCCTGATGCTGGAAAAACTATCAACCTAAGTGAAATTTGCTGCAATAATCACCGGTCGGTAATTTTTTTCAAAAAAACTATTGCCAGCACCGTAAAACTCCCTATAATGCGCCACCACTGACCGACGCCAAGCTGAGAGCAGCCGCGAAGGAAAGCAGGAAG
>NZ_JAQRFJ010000101.1:0-6663 GCF_028599065.1 Xenorhabdus sp. PR6a
CATCTAGATTACTCAAACAATAAGCTATTAGAACACTCATTTGAGCGCCGAAATATCATTCGTGAAACAGACGGGTTCCATCAAGGCATGTTGTCGGAAGGCGGTGAATTCCCTTTTCACTTACTTACTAAATAACTATAATTTTAAAAAAGGTATTTTTCTAAAGGTATTTTATGATAAATAAAACAAAAGTGGTTCAGTTCAGAGCCACACCTAAGTCACATGAGAAGCTGGAACAGCTAAAAGCCAGACTTAAAGAAAAAGGTGTCAAGCCGAGTATCGAGCTGATGCTGAATACCATCTTAGAAAATATGACACTGGCTGATTTTGACAAATCAACAAAAGCTCTTGTCGAGGCAAATAGCGTAAAAACACGGCTGCTCAAAATGTTCAAAGATGGTCGCATTACTCAGGAAATGCTTGATACATTGCTTAAAAACGCGGAATCAAACGAAGTAAATTAAGCCGTCAAATACTCCTTTTTCCCCTTTGTTATCGTCCTATGATCCGCTCCGTTCACACAACACAGCAAAACGGAGCGAGCTATGTCTAAAACTATTTTTGCCAATGATTTAAAAAAACTTTCTTTTGTTAAAAACATACAAATAACAAAGAACGCTAACTGTAACGGCTCGCAATCTATTCCACCGGGCTCACAATAACTGCAAATCAACATCGTCATATTGGCAAACCGACCGCCAGCTGTAGTAGTACATTAAATCCGGACACCTCAAAAGCCTGCTAATGTTATTAACATGACAATGAGGTATGACAATGAAATTGAAACCGCCCAAACCGACCAAACGCCACTATTCCGTTGAATTTAAACTGGAAGCGGTTCAGCAGGTTGTTCTCCATCATCAACGGGTTATTGATATCGCCCGTTCACTGGCCGTTGATGCCAGTACCTTGAGAAAATGGATCCGCCAGTATCAGGCCGAAATACAGGGGGTAACGCCTGCCGGTAAAGCCTTAACGCCCGAACAACGCCAGATACAGGCGCTGGAAAAACAGGTCAGGCGTCTGGAAATGGAAAAAGAAATTCTAAAGCAGGCGGCCGTGTTGATGAGCGAGATACGCCATGGTGCTACTCGTTAATCACACGGCTGAGCACCCAATGGCCGGTCACGGAACTTTGTCAGGGTCACGCCCCGCGCTTTCGCCGCGGCAACCCCTTCCATCTGGCGTTCACGTCGCAGATTGATTTCAAACTCAGCGAAAACACCCAGCATATCGAGGAAGGCTTTACCTGCTGCCGAGCGCGTGTCCACTGGCTGTTCCGTTGCCTGAGCGTTACGCCCTTCTGATTCAGGGCATACACGATATCCTGTAGGTCCTTAATGCTGCGGGCGAGGCGATCCACGCGGGTCACCATCAACGTATCACCGGGGCGCAGGAACTCCAGTAATAGCTGCAACTCGCTCCTTCCGGTCCGGCTGCTTCCGCTGGCTTTTTCTGCACGAATGATTTCACAACCGGCAGCGCGGAGAATTTGTGTCTGTAGGGTCAGATCCTGGTCACTGGTTGAAACGCGGGCATAGCCGTAAAGTGCCATAACGATGAAAACTGTCTCGTTTAACTCCAGATGATGAAAACTTAACACCAGGATGAGACAAAAACAACCCAAATGAGACAGAAAAACTGTCTCAGATAATTGTTTGTTTTGGGTTTACCTCAATGTGACAAAATTACAAACCCACGGATTACCCAACCATTCGTCTGCTCAGAAACAAGTTATGGAAAGAGTCAGGGTTTTCTGCGTTTTGTTATAGTTACTGGATAGTTGAGCTTTTAAAATGTTGGTATGTGTGATTGCTAAAACTGATTGTTTACTCTCATGTTTTCAAAAGTGCCATAAGTTATAAGAGGGTTCAAAAGGAGATCTGACACTATCTAACTTACTAATATTTATATTTTTTTACCATATAAAATGTCGGCCCAATATTTCTCTTGTTAACTGTTTACTATCAATAGCCATGCACTTATAATGGATTTGTGAAAAAGATCACAAACAATTAACATTATACTTAACATCTCTCCCCCTTTTTACTATAAAAGATATCGGCAGGTTTTATTTCCTGCTATGTAGACCTTAATTGAAATATTACCCATTATATTCATCAAAAGAGGATTTATTATGGAAAGTGCAATTGAACTGTTCGTAACTGAGTCATCTGCGGATAACTACGACTTTAACAGTGTAGCCTGGTAATAGCCGAGAAAGGGCAGTGACGCTGCCCTTCCTCAGTTAAGGAACGCATAATCCCGGGAGGCGTAAATGGAAGATTTAGGCCATCATTATGTTCTGGATGTTGTTTTGGATGATGAGATTTTTCTTAAGAATGAGCATCGACTACAGGTGTTCTTTCAGGACATTTTGAGTAAGACAAACTTTAAAGTAATCGGATTCTTGTCTCACAAGTTTACAGTGGGAGGAGAGGGTGTGACTGGCATTTTTTTATTAAGTGAGTCCCATCTTTCCTACCATACCTATCCTGAAAGTAATTATATCAGCATAGATCTATATACTTGTGGAGAGAAATGTCTTTCGGCCATACGAGAAATCGAAGCCAGCCTGAGTTCGGTTACTAGGATAGTTGTTCGTTATATTGAGCGTGGAAGCCATATCAATACACCGCAGTTTAACAAAGTTAGCGTAACGGCTGAAAAGGTGAACTGAGATGAAAATCAAAGACAACGGTTTATTCAAATTTGATTACCAGTTTCCGGTGTATAACTTTTTCTTCCCTAATCAGGGAAAGAGTTTATCATCTGAAAGTCTGTCTGATGTACTGAGTCGCAGCAATTCCAGAACTTCATCCAGAGCACTTTATTTTCATATCCCATTCTGCGAAACTATTTGTACCTTCTGCCCTTTTACGCGAGGAGCCTACAGAGATAGTGAGCTTGTTGATCAGTATACCCGAGCATTAATCAGAGAAATAGAAATAAAAGCAGAGTATAATGATTATCATGCCGTTCCGGTAAGGTCAATATTTTTTGGCGGAGGTACCCCCTCACTTCTCTCGCCAGAGAATATTGTTCAGATTGGCTCAGCGATACATAAACACTTTTCTGTTTCGTCTGATTGTGAATTTTCGTTTGAAATTGAAATTAAAAGTCTTAATGAAGAAAAAGTTTCTGCAATGAAGGGGATAGGTGTGACGCATCCCCGTTTTGGGCTGCAAACTTTCAATCCAGTGTGGCGTGAACTGTTCAATCTGACCTCGACATTTGACCACATTAATTTTGCTGCAGATATACTCAATCGTAGTTTCAGCACCGTGCTTTTCGATATACTTTACGGGATGAACGGACAAGATGAGGAAGATATTATAAGGGACCTCGAGCAGGCGGTTTCTCTCGGAACAACAAACATAGACATTTATCCTATTGATAATGTTATGACACAGTCAAAACTACATAAATCCATTAAGGATAAGGGAATGCCAGTCACATCAGCAACCCGAAAGTTTACTATGAATATGCTGGTTGACGCTTACATGCGAAGTAAAGGATTTATGCCACATAACGGTCATGGTTATGTCAGAACGGACAATGTAGATAGCTCTGTAGTGAGTCAGGATTACAGTTTCTTATATCATGAACACGTGTACGGATATGCCGATCATGATTTGCATGGTTTTGGCGTTAATGCTGTATCTTCCCTGCGCGGACATGTCATTACGAACACATCGAGTCGTCAGAAGTATATTACCTCAGTACTTGAAAAAAATACTGTTCCGTCGACTATTAGTCAGCATCCCGGAATTCTGGATGAAATGAAACCATTCATTCTTCGACTACCCTATCATGGTGAAATAGAAAAATCTAAAGTAAGTATGTTACAAATACCATTTGCGTTACAGGAAAAACTATCCCAACTGAAAGAACATCAACTTGTCACGGAGGATGCTGAAAAATTATATCTTACTAAACTTGGCTGGTACTGGTATACCAACATCATGTATTGGCTTATGCCAGAAGCCGATCAAACTGCTATGAAACGGTTCATTACTGAACAGTTGAATATCCCCGGGAAATTCATTGCTAAAAAAGAGCTTCTGTATGTTTGAATCATCTTTGTCGCTCACTGAGGCGTATAAAAAGAGGTATGATGAAGTTGTTCGCAGTGACAATGAACGCACAGGTATATATTATCATTCTGACAAAAAATACTGGATCATTTATGATTATCATTCATGTTCACAGTTGCTCAACAGTCAGTACGTCACAAAGAAAAGAATGATTATTCCCCTAAGCATGTTTGATGGGGAAAAAAAAGTTGTTGAACGTTTTATCTCACTCATTAATCAGTCGCTGATTTTTCGCGACGAAAGTAACAGTGATGTCGTCAGGGTTATCCATCAGAATTTTAAAAACATCCCTCGCGATGAGCTGATTAAAAGGACTTTGTCATTGCTAAATCGGAAGAAATATCTTGACGAGCATGATCTCATTTCTCTCAATAATATGCTTGCAGCTAGGCTGGTCGGATTAGAACCATCAAACCAGCTGGCAGCTCATGCCCACAATGTGGGGATGCTTTTCGACGGAAGGGTTGAGGGGAAAGAGCATTTTGTTGAAATAGTGCATTCTTTTCTTACCATCTTTGATGCCTGCAGAAATCTGGTCGCAGGTGATGCTCCCTGTAGTGATATAAACGTGTCAGACAGAGCTATAGCCTACATTGCGGCCCATCAGACGACCATGCAACTTATTGTGGCTGCACTCTGGGCTATATCACACTTCAGTCTGAAAGTCAGTGCAGAGAATGCGCGGGATGTGGTGATTGAGGCTTCACGCTTATACAGCCCCGTATTGTCTGTAGGCAGGGTTATGTCTCAGGATCTCATTTTCAGAGGACAGAGTCTGAAAATGGGGGACAGGGTGATGTTTTATACCGGCCTGGCCAATTTCGATCCCGAAGTGTTTAATGAGCCGTTCCGGTTTATCCCGGGACGGAAAAACAAACCACTGTCCTTCGGCACCGGTATGCATATGTGCATCGGTATGGGAATTTCGCTCAACGTTGCCTCATCATTTATAGCCGACCCCAGTGTGCGCAGTTCAATCAGGAATGTCAGTATTACCGGTCTTGCAGAAGGAGTGTCGGCGCTGGGAGCATCTCGTTTTAGCATGGGAATGAACAGTCATGAACTGGATGAAAGTTAAAAATTTTCGTACGCTTCTCTCATCTCTTTTCATCTCAAAGTCCGGTGATTATGCCTATGAGGTGGTTTTCGTATTTATTGTGCTGGAAAGCACGCATAATAACTATCTCCTGACCGGCTTTGTTTATTTTTTCCGGTTTATTCCTTTCCTGTTCTTCGGCCCCATTGGTGGATGGATGGCAGATAATTATCGTCTTAAAAATAATCTGTTAATCAGTGAATGGTTGCGTCTGACGGTGTCGCTGATTCTCTTTATCAGCAGTCTGAGTGGTGCAGTCGACATTACCATCCTTATTGTGGCGTCCATTCTGACAACCATCGGTCGCAGTATTTTCCAGCCGAGCTATCAGACCGCGGTTCCCAGAACAGTGGACACTGACAGACTTACCGGTGCTAACGGCGTCTCGCAGGTAGCTGAGGAGACTGCCTCAGTGGTCGGTCCCCTTCTCTGTTCTCTTATTCTGTTATTCACGGATAAACCATGGGTCCTTTTATTCAATGCAGTGACATATGCCGTATCGATAATGATTCTCTCAACATTTTCCGAAACAGACGCAGCAAAAGGAGCGCCTTTCCGGATTAAAAACGTATATCAGGAAACCTTATACGGCATTAAGCAGCTATACTGGGACACTCGCTGCTTGTTCATCGTCATATTAGGCTCCTCCGTCTGCATTCTATTTACCGGCTCGGTTATCCGTTTTATTATTCCTGCCGTGACGGTCAGTCACGGTCAGGGCGAGGTGTTTACCAGCTGGATTTTTTCACTTATGGCTGCTGGCACGATCACCGGCGGGTTGCTTTACGGGAGATTTGTACGGTCAACGTCTCCAGAAAAGGTGATGCAACACTGGTTCGTTTACGGCTTGCTGCTGTTATTAATGTCCTTCACAGCTTTTCATTCATTGAAATTTCTTCTCCCCCTCGCGTTTGTTCTTGGTATTAGCGGGGCATTTGTTGATATCTCTCTTGTAACAGTCATACAGTCTTGGTCTCCGGCTGATAACATAGGTAAGACATTTGGCACGTTTTCCACGCTGGCGAACACAGCCGAAGCGCTTTCAGGAGTGATTTCCGGGCTTTTTGCCGTCGGTGGTTTGATGATTGCTTTTGTGGGAATGAGTTCACTTATCACACTGACCGGTATCACTAGTATGGCTTTTCTTACCAGGAAAACAGTGAAGAACAAGAACAGCAGCCAGACGGGAAGAAATGAACCTGACGGCTTATCCTAACCCCCCACTTTAGTACGGGGAGAATGCCAATCACCAATGAACTGGATCCAGCCCGCACTACTGAACTGCACAACGAGATGCTGCCAGTTGGTTTGTTAATATGATGATAATGATTTGCAGTTATTGTGAGTCCGGCGAAATGGATTGCGAGCCGGGCAGGATAAATGCGGGTTCTGTCGCATTAACAAAGAAAGCACGAGTGAAGATAAGGTGATTGATTTTTACTCAGCTAATTGATAGAAAAATGCCGCGGG
>NZ_JAQRFJ010000102.1:0-6380 GCF_028599065.1 Xenorhabdus sp. PR6a
TGCCTTGCTCTTTGGTTGAGTATTTCATGACGACGCTATCTAATAAGATGAGTCGGTTTTTGAGTATTCGGATTCAATACCCCAACATTGTCAATAAGGATTGTAATATTCAGTTTTTTATTTCCCTTAAAACACGCCGGGATAGGCTCCACCATCAATAAGGATATTTTGCCCCGTTATATAACTTGCATAAGTACTGCATAAGAAAGCACAATATGCACCAAATTCTTCGGGAGTTCCAAACCGACCAGCGGGGATTTTCTGGCTCCGTTGTATTGCGATACTTTCCGGTGAATCTGTGCATCTCGACGCTTTTTGTACAAATGTTTGTCTCAGGCGATGAGTATCGAAAGCGCCAGGTAATAAATTATTGATAGTGACATTATTACTCACCAGTACGTGAGATTTTGCCAGACCACTGATGAAAGTGGTGAGTCCCCCTCGTGCCCCATTTGATAATCCCAGCTCACTTTGAGGCGCTTTAACTGCTCCAGAAGTAATATTGATAATACGTCCAAAACAGCGATTAACCATTTTATCAATGACTGCCTGAATCAGGCTGATTGGGGTAAGCATATTAGTATTGATGGCCTGATACCATATTTCACGGGTCCAGCCGGAATAAATACCTGTTGGTGGGCCACCCGCATTTGTAACAAGGATATCCACTACAGGTGGTGTATTCAGTACAGCATCCTGAATGTCTGATTGGGTTATATCACCGGATACCCATTTTATGGATACAGCAGGGTTTATATTTTGAAGCTGCCGTGCCGCCACTTTCAATTGTTCAGGTCTTCGTGCATTAATAACAACACTTACACCTTCTGCCACCAGGGCTGCCGCGCAAGCAAATCCTAAACCTTCGCTGGCTGCACATATGACAGCCCAGCGACCCGCTATTCTCAGATCCATATTTTCTCCGTTAGTATGACGGTGAAGATAATACTATCAATGTTGGTTGCTCTATAAGTGCCGGTTTTTTGTTTTGGATGCCCTGTACTGAGTAAAGGTGATGAAAGCAAAACAAATCAGGGCAAGGACGAAAAGACCCCACATTAAACCTGCTGCTGTTGTTGTATGGCCGCTGGAAAAAAACCATAATACAACGGCTGCGCCTGCCATTTTTAGAGCACCTTGTAAGGCACTGCCTGTTCCGGACAGTTCTGGATGCCCATGCAAACTTATCCCAAGTAATAACGGAGAAGACAGTCCACACCCTAGCCCGACAGCAAAACTGTAAATAATGATAAATTCAATCGATAATATTCGAGTGAAATAAATAAAGATGAGCGCCATCGCGGTAAACAACACTAATAACGGCAGTGAAACTTTAAGCATTCTTTCAGGTGTGGTATGTGACAACCCTTTTTTTGTCAGCAACGAACCTATTACGATCCCGGCAGAATAAATCATAAATAGATATCCATTCTGTGATGAGGATAGTTCAAATTGTGTCTGGAATATGAAAGGACTGGCAGTAAAATAACCCATGGTAATGGCAAACAACACGGCAGAGACAATACTGTATACAACAAAATTAACGTCAGATAACAGAATGCGAAAACCGGTTATCCGGCCAGGGTTTGTTGATTTCATTGGTGATGTTTCCGGCAACGTCATTTTTATAAAAAATGCACCTGTCAGCATCATGATGGTGAGAGCTATAAAATTAAACTTCCACGGCAGATATTCTGTGATATACCCCCCAATGACAGGGGCAAAAGCAGGCGAAACTTGTGATGCCATCGAAAAAATAGCCAGAGATTTAGATAATTCCGTTTTATCCCGGAAAGTATCACTGAGTATAGCTCTGCTAATAACCGGGCATCCACCTGCACCAATACCGGTCAGAAGCCGGAATAGAGATAATGTGTGAAATGATTCAGCCGTAGAAGTCAGATAATTACCGATAGCGGAAAATAATAAGGAAAAAATAATGACAGGAATGCGTCCGTGTTTATCGGAGAGAGGCCCATAAAAAAGCTGGGATACAGCAAAACCAACGAGATAATAAACAACAAGACTTTGTGCCTGATTGTCAGTAATTGCGAGTGCGGTTTTTATTATAGGCAGCGCCGGATTATAGAGATCTATAGAAAATAATCCTAATACCAGTATAACGCACGAATTGATGATAATAAGTTTTGACTTCATGCCTTTTTACCTTTCATACGAGCGGGAACGCTTTTATACGTTGGTTATATTCCTTATTTGGCGTTGTGTGCTGGTTATCACATTTAATTTCGATCAAGAATGGACTGTTCTGTTGCATAATCTCGGCAATACATTCCTGTAATTGATCAGGTGAATTTACACACAAACAGTTTACCCCTAATCCTCTCGCCAATTGACACCAATCATAATCAGGAATTTTTGTCAGATCGGTTTTGTTATCCTTATTATTAAAGTAGCTTGCCGCATAGGATGCATTATTAAAGATAATGAAAAGTATATTGCGATGGTATTTTGATGCTGTGGCTAACTCCATTCCCTGCATTAACATACAACCGTCACCTGTTATAACCATACATTTTCTGCCTGGAGCAGCAAAGCTGGCTCCTATCCCGGCAGGGATACTCCAGCCCATAGGACCAAGTGTGGTTGCCGATATATATGCTTCAGGTCTGCGTGCGACCCAGTAATGACCAAAGAATGATCGGTGCGCACCAGAATCAACACTGACGATCCCATCTTCCGGAAAATATTTCTGAAGGAGATTGATATAGGAGGCGGGGTGCCTTGCTGCATCGCCTGTTGCACTAAAATCAATAGGGAAATACCTGGGAACTGCACTGAGATACTGTAACCATTTCTCCCGTTTGGGGCGGCCTTGAATGAGGATATCAGGGTAATGTTCTTCAAGGGCTTCCAGAAATGCGCTACTGTTTGCTGTAATTCCACAAGTGATATCAAGGTATTTACCAAGATATTCAGGATTGGTATCCACCTGAATCGTTCTACCCGAAAGTTGCAAATCCGGAGACCATAGCATAGTGCTCCATTGAGTCGTATCCATCCCCAATAAGATAATACCTTCCAACGCTGGATCCTTAAATGCTTCAATCGCTCTGGGGCTACCGGAATAGCCATAAACACCGAGTGACAGTGGATGATCTTCCGGAAAGAGTCCTTTACTACTTAACGTCGTTGCTACAGGGAAATGATACCTTTCTGCAAATGCTAATAACGTATCCGCTGTTTCAGGGGATTTACTGCGTAAGCCTGCAAGAATGATACAATTACGGGCATGACCAATGAACGCTTCAAATTCCGGGGAGCACATTTTCTTAATATCAACCGGGCGATGCTTCCAGGAGTCAACAATGCTTGCGCTGATGTCGGGATAGTTTTCATCATATTCGTTTAAGACTTCCTTGCTTACCCCCAGATAAACAGGGCCTTTTTCAATGCCTTTCATTGCACGGAGTGACTCTCTCAGAAAACGACTGATTGACTGACCGGCTTTAACTTCAAACGTTGCACGAGTCACCGGAGAGAAAATCTGATGCTGATTAATGCCGGATTGTGTACTGTCCTGTAAGACATTGTACATCTCCATTGTTGACGAGATTTGACCGGCCAGGAGTAAAACAGGGAAATTATCCGTGTAGGCAGAAGCTATACCTGTCAGGGTATTTGTAACACCAGGCCCGCCAATCACTAAACACACACCAAAAGTGTCAGAGACACGGGCATATCCCTCGGCCATATAAGCAGCCCCCGTTTCACAGGCGGTGACAATCGGAACAGGGAAAGTCTCCAACACGGAATCATTATCTTTCGGATAACACTTCATGAATGCATTGATGAGCTTACCGGGCACCATGAAAAGATGAGAGGCACCCAGTTGGCGTAGCTGTCTCAGTATATAAGATGCGCCATTTTCTTTCTGTCCGTCATTTGAATATGTCATCGCTCATAGCCCTATAAAGTGGATATTTTGCCTTTTCATTATTTTTAATGAATCCTCATGAAATGAGTCCGGGTATCGGACATTGGGCATATCTGCAAAATAAGGTTTTGGGCTTTTGGGGAGATAATCTGAAACATGCATGCTATGTTGAGCACGATCCCGAAGGTACTGTAGATATGATTCGTTATGTTGGTCTGAAGCAGAAACGGTCCATTGTAAAGCCAGTTTGGCATTGTCAGGTACTTTATCTGGATAAGTGCTTCTATGAGTTATTCTGTTATCCCATAGGATAAGATCACCAGCCTTACTCATGATAACTTTCTCGTATGCTTGTGGGGTATTCAGCATGCTTTTTACAGTCGCTTGAGCTAGCCGATGAGAAAAGGGGATTAGAGTTATCCCTCCTCCATGTTCAGGATCATTGTCCTGTAAATAAATCGCACATTGCATAAACTGTAATGGCGTATCAGGATTGATTACCTCATCAGGTAGAAAATACGCGTCATTATGCCAGGGAATATAAACACTTTCTCGGATTGTAAAATTAGGCAATAAATAAAAATTTCTACCAAAAAGTCCCTTGATAGCTGTCACTGCCTTCTCTTTCAAAAGAGTATGAAACACGGCTGGATATTTCAATATATCGGTCGGGAGAAGTGTTGAGAGATTATTTTCATCGGAGATTTTTTTATAAAATTCTCTGACAATGCTAATTTCTTTTTTATTTATGACTTCTGGGATTACGACATAACCCTGTTCGTTCATTTTCTGGATGATATTCATATTGATTTCCTCAGAGAAATTAATCATTAGTTCCATGTAAATATGTCGAAAATATCACTCAACTTTTTCATATTTTTGAATACATTCTTGGAATGTAATTCCAAGTTGTTCAAACTCTTTAAAGAAACCCGGAAATGAACAATGAACATCTTCATAACCATCAATATAATTAGCTTGCCGGCAACGTAATGATGCTACAAACAAAGACATAAAAATACGATGGTCTCCCCAGCTGGAAAGTGTACAATTTCCGGAGTAGGATGAATCGCCATGAATTTCGAACCCGTCATAAACATCATTTATAATCAGAGGCTTAATTCTGACACCTAATTTTAACAATTCGTTTACCATTGCTTTTATTCTTGGCGATTTATGCAGTCGGGTAATAGATCCTCCGGTAATCCTGAAACAGCCATCCACATAAATTCCTATTGAAGCCAGAGTAGGGACAATGTTAGGACAGTTGCTGACATTAAATTCATAATTTCCAGTCAGTTGACCTTTTTTATTAATCAGACGAATTTCATTTCGCTGATCATTGCGAATAATCTCCAGTCCCATTTTTTCAACAAATGTCAGGATAGCCTGTTCGCCCTGTAAGCTCTTGCTATTGATATTCCTGAGTGTCAGATCACATGGAAACAGGGTTGCAGCGGCAACAAGGTAAGAACATGAAGTATAATCGCCTGTTATTGTATATTCAGCAGCATTATATTTCCCGGGAAATACGGTAAGTTGGGAAAAATTTTCATTATGCTGAAATTTGATACCTGCTATGGTCAGAATTTCTAATGTCTGTTGAATATATGATAATGACAGGATATCCCCTTTGATTTTGACCGTAGTACTTTTCTTCGCAAGGGGAGCTGTAAACAGGATTGCGGTAATAAACTGGGAACTGATGTTTCCTTCTATTTCACATTCTCCGCCAATATAACCGCCCCAATTGATGAAAGGGGCTTTCCCGTTCATATGAATACTGGAAATATTTCCGCCCAATTCAACAAGAGCATTAAGCAAAGGCTCCATCACACGGGTTCTGAGCGTAGCGTCACCCGATATCACAGCGGGAGTTTCACTGTGGCAAGTGAGGGCGGTTATCACACGAAAGACTAACCCCGAACCGAGGGCGTCAATGACCTTTTTCTCAGGTCTAATTTTCCCGCCAGTACCATAAATAATTAATCGTTCAGGTTCCTCAATAAATTGGGCTCCGATACTGCGGCATGCTTCCTTCATTGTATTGGTTTCCAGACAACGCAAGTCATTATTAATAATTGACTTGCCATCAGCCAGACTGGCGGCCAAAATAGCTCGTTGAGTTTCTGGTTTCGATGATGGTATATAGGCAGAATGAAGAAGATAATTACTTGGATTAACAGCCAGATATTTTAATGACGACATAACTTTAATTTCCCTTTCATAAAGATAACATTACAGATACGTAAAATTGACTTATTTTTAGTAACTAAGATGAAATCAAATGTACAACACACTCTTATGTGAATTAATTTTCAATCATGTTGTTGAATTTCAATCGGTTGTTAATGTCTTATACCGTATGGCTGTTTTTTCAGGAAAAACAAACACCATCAGATAGCGTTACGTTAAAATAAAATCCCCATATTTTCACCTGCCATGTAAATCCGAAAAATTCTACTTTATAGATCTTAAATGGCTT
>NZ_JAQRFJ010000103.1:0-5933 GCF_028599065.1 Xenorhabdus sp. PR6a
CTATTTAGCAGAGCTGATCAGTAACAAAAAAAGCCTTTATGTCACGGTCGATGGTCGTGTAGTCTATAATCTTGGTCGTCCTTATGAAGGCCCCGGACTAGGCGGTGAAAAATCTATTTATTATTCTTTTTATTATAATAATAGTCAGGAGATAGAAACTTTAACTGCCATAATGAAGCAAACGGGTGATATCAAGCGTTTTTGCTTTAAATGGGAATAATCCCACCAAATCCCTTCCCTGAATTTAAGGCTGCACTTCGTGAAGTGACCTCCAATAGTTGGACAACCAAACCAACATTGGGGGTCTTGTATGTCAAAATACAGCAGGACACTCAAAAGCGCTATTGCACATGCCGGCATCTTCCAGCATGCGCAGGTGACAGGAAAATCAATCAATGCCTTAACGCTTCAATCTGCTCCCGGCTTAGCCCTGTACTGCGAATAATGATATCCACACTCACGCCGTTTTGTAAAAATGCACGGGCGGTTTCCAATTTACCTTCTTCACGGCCTTCTTCACGCCCTACTTGTTTCAATGCTTCTGCAATGGTCATCACCATATTTTTGTCCTCCGGCAATTGGTTAGCCATTTGATGGATGATTTGAGTGAAATTCTGCGCATGGCCATTATGCAATAAGTAGCGAAGCAGAACTTCAACCTGCTCTTTTGTATTATCTCCCGTGCCCAGTATCATAATCAGCCCGTTGAACCAGGTGTGCATATCACGCTCGCGGATATGTTTCTGAACCCACTCCAGCATGGCAACCTCTTTAGGGTGGGTCAAGATCTCGTCATCACTGAACACACTCAGATCCACTAACGGAAACGGCTGGCTATACAGACGCGCTGCCTGCTCCGGTTGGTCAAAACAATCCAGCCACTGCATTGAATAAGGATAAGGCTGGGTTTTTCCATGATAAAACAGCAAGGGCACAACCAGCGGCAATTTTTTATGCCCGTTTTTCAGGTGACTTGCCATCACTGACACCGAATACTGCATCAACCGCCATGCCATCATCGGATCAGGCGTTGACTGATGTTCAATCACGCAATAAATATATCCCTCGCCTTGCACCGTTTCAACCGAGTACAGAACATCCGTATACAGTTTCCTTAATTTTTCGTCGATAAAGCTTCCCGGCTCTAATCGTAGGGTCGGGAAATGGCATAACGACCGGACATGTTCCGGCAGATATAACGATAAAAATGCTTTGGCTGTATTGGGTTGTGTTAAAACATACTTGAATAATTCATCATGATTCGGTCTTTCGTCCTTGTTTCCCACTCACTTTCTCCATGTTTCCATTGATTGTTAAAAAATGCCACTGGCCTGCATGATAATGGCGAAAATGGAACGCAAGTTAAACCCAAAAATGGCGCAAAATTGATGCAATAGCGGATTTTGCGGAGGAATTAACAATCTTTTTGTAATGGATGTATACCCAGTATTTGTTTTGCGAGAGGCTTTGCAAGGTCGGTTATTGATGATGGAAAATTGTTCAGGTGGGCGATAAAGTGGATGGTGAAATTTGAACGTGGTTCCGCCGATATGGAAATTTTAAAAATTCTTCCTTAAACAAGTCACTGGTGTTACTAATGGCTGATGGCATGTATTTAATTATTTAATGCAACAAAAGATTGCGTTATTCGACAAAATGGCGCACATTATACCTGCGCTTCCGAAAGCGTATGCGTTTCACACCGCATGTAACACAAACACCGAGAGGCTACGCAAATGGCTATTAGTATCCGTTTAGATGATGACTTCGTTAGCGATGTAAAGGTTCACGCAGAAGCTTCAAGCAGGAGTGTACCAAAGCAGATTGAGCATTGGGCAAAAATAGGTCGCATCGCCGAAGAGAACCCTGATTTGCCGTACTCCTTTATCCTTGAGTCGTTACTGGCGAAAAGCGAAGTCAATAATGGTAAGGTGTCGCGTTATGTCAGAAGGACAAAAAAGTCCCAAGATTGATATTTATGAAACAAGGCGTTTCTCTAAAGCATTATCTAAGTTACCTGAAAATCTTCTTGCCGTCGTGGAAGATGAGATAGAGAAAATTATCGACGACCCAGAAATTGGCGAACAGAAGAAAGGCGATTTAAGTTTTCTTCGCGTTCACAAATTTCAGTTAAATAACCTGCTAACCTTGCTTGGATATCATTGGGTTGAAGAAAAGATAGAGCTATACCTGTTAAATTTTGGTTCTCATGAAAATTTTTATCAGGAACAAAAGCGACACAGGAAAGACGATTTAAAGTTTATTAAATAGTCTATAAGGCTGCACTTTGGTGTGGCTTTTTAGTCCATCAAACGCGGTCTTCCTTAACTGTTATACACAAACCCACATTAGCACATATTATCATCATTTGTGACTTTTAAAACAGGTGATGAGCAGTAGACAGATCGGTCGCAACCGCAAAAGCGTGTCGCTATCGTTGGCAGTGACGCCAAACGTATAGCCATTAGATATACAGATGTTATAATAATACTCTATCCATTAGCGACACAGGTGATTTATGAGAACGCAACCTAAAGAAACCCCGATCAATATCCGGGCGAAAGCCTTTCAGCGGGAGCTTATTGATCATGCAGCAAACCTGCAATCGAAGACCCGAACTGATTTCATTCTGGATGCTGCCTGCCGCGCAGCCGAAGAAGCGATACTCGATCAAAACCACTTTTTCGTTAACGACGAAAAATATCATGCGTTCATGCAGATGCTGGAACAACCGCTTGCTGATAATGCCGGTTTTAAAAAACTCATGGGGTATAAAGCACCATGGGAATAAATGCACCTGAAATATTAACAGCTGAACATAATATAAATGATTTTTATTGCCAGCATGAAACATTAAACGAATGGCTTTCACGCCGGGCGTTAAAAAATAATAAGCTCGGCGCGAGCCGCACCTTTGTGATTTGCAAGGAAGGTACAAAAGACGTTATCGGTTATTATTGTCTGAGCGCGGGTTCAATTAATCATATTGAATCTACACCATCGCTTAAACGCAATATGCCAGATCCTATCCCTGTCGTGCTTCTCGGCCGTCTGGCTGTCGATGTGGAATATCAAGGGAAGAAGTTCGGGGCATTGCTTCTCCAGGATGCCTGGAAACGTGTCGCCAGCATGGCGGAACAGGTGGGCATTTCAGCTATCATCGTCCACGCACTTGATGAGAACGCCCGAACGTTCTATACGCGCCTTGGTTTCACCCAGTCACAGTTGGCACCCTATACGCTGATGCTGCCATTAGGCAGGAAGAACTGATGAATTTAAGACTGCTGCCTATCGATCATAAAACCGGGAGTGACATTTTTACCATCAAACCAACTATCCCATCCCTCTCCTGCTGGCGTTATGATGCGGGTTCGACCGATAGCAATAATATCAACATGATTTTACCTCTTCCGGTAAAGCAACAGCTTTAGGCAAACGTACAGCCCGACTACGATTACTTTTAAAGACGGTTGTCTTTTCCATATAGGCCTCCAAAATAAAGTCTTCTGATTAAGTGCATTGAATACATTGCTTTTTTCAGCAAAAAACGCAAGCGGGTAAATTTTCATGGCGCAATTTATAATTAATCGCCATATAATCATTTATTAATTACATCGAAATAATATGAGGTATGCGCTATGGCAACGAAAGCCATTGACCACTCTACTCTTAATCAACTGGTTGAAACCGGTGCTGTTCATGCTGTGCATATTGTCGGTATGCAGGGAGGCTGGGCTTTAATGGTTAAATATGGTCTGGTGGAACATCCATTAGTGGCACAACGTAGCCGACAGATTCGCCTGTTTAAGAAGCTTGAAACTTTGGTGAATTATTTAAAAGAAATGGGTATTGTTCAGTTTGATGTGAATGCCGCGAATTATTCACCAGAAAGCCATACCCGACCAGATCGGGCAGCGGCACTGAAACGCGCGCATGAAGCAGCTGCTTATGATGTCTGGTTCAAAACGCAGGTACAAGCATCAATAGACGATTCTCGTCCGGTGATTTCCCATGAAGATGCTAAACGTCAGTTCGCATCACGAAAAATGGCTTTGCGTAAGGAACTGTAATGCGACTGGAATGGAAACCAATGGCGTTGGAAGACAGGGAAAAAATAATGAACTATATTGCCCGTGATAATCCACAGGCGGCGATTAAGCTGGATGACGCGTTTGAAGCAGCCGCTGAACGGGCAAAAGATAATCCCGATAGGTATAAATCCGGCCGACTCAAAAATACACAGGAAATTGTGGTTCACCCTCATTACATCTTAGTGTACAAGGCATATGGTGAAACAGTGACTATTTTGCGAGTACTGCACACATCTCAACAATGGCCTTAAAGGGCTTATAAAGAAACCGCTTATTTGATGGCAAGCCCTAAAAATGCCGACAGCCACCCTATAAAAAATGATAAGGTGCTTTCATCAAGTTTATATTTGGAACGCCGCTCGCTTACCTGTAGGCAGAGTAATATTGATGCTTAATTCTCCACCCAATGCTGTTACATAACGTTTCAATGTTGATAAACGAGGATCATTATCAGAGCTTTCCATTCTAGCTAACGTTGGCTGTTTTACTCCCATAGCCGCAGTTAACTCAGCCTGAGACAGATTCAGTTCCTCGCGCAATTGACTAAGAATAACTTCACGACGTAATTCCTCAGTACGAGCTATAATGCGCTCTCTGCTTTCTGGGCTACGTTTTGCCATCAGTTCATCTAAAGTGGACATGGTAACTCCTTATTTTTCCAAATGCTTACTGAACTCAGTATCAGCCAGTTTAATCATATCTTTATAAAAATGTTTTTCATTCATGCCTGTTTTATCACCGGCACACAGCACTATCACGATGTGGATCAAAAGCGAAGAATGCTCTTATCGGATTTCCCGCAAATTGAATCCTCAGTTCCTTATGTTGGGATATTTCGAATCCCTGAGAGTATCCACATGAGGACGTCCCAAATTCGGGCCAAACTCACGCAGAATGTTTCAAGAGGGAAAAAACAACTTTGCTACCGTTCAATTATTCATATCCTGTAGCCGTTTTCTGGCTATAAACTTAACCCAATATTACGCCTTAAACGTTATCCACGGCCTGACCCTTGCCACAGGCTGAATCAATCCCGCTTGTTCTTGAATTTCAATGACCGGGGTAATTGGTTTATAAGCGGCAGGATCTTCTTCACGCAAGCGCTCACTTTTCAATGTAATACACTGCCACGGCAAGCGGCTATTTTGCCGGATATCCGGTAACTTACCGCGCATTACCTGACGCCGTACTGAACGCCCCGCTCCGTGCGAACAAGACCATAACCAATCCGAATGACCTTTTCCCTTTACCAAATAGGAATAATCTCCCATTGAACCAGGGATCAACGCCAACTCTCCTGCCCGCGCGGGCGTTGCTCCTTTACGATGGAGATTCATTCCCTGCTCAGGAAAAATAATATTATGCGAGAGGTCAACAATTAGCTTACTTTTATCCTGTGCAAATACTTTCTGCCACGCAGAACGCACCAACTCAGTCAGGACAATACGATTCGCCCACGCATAACGCGCCGCTACCCCCATCGCCAATAAGTATTCTTGGGCATGTTCAGCCGTCAAACCAAACAAACCGGATGCCGGATATTTTTCCGTAGCAGGCCACTGTGCCCTCGCTTTATCCGCCCAACGTTGACCAACGTAAAACCCGACGTCGCGTGAACCTGTGTGGATCATCATCAATACTTCACCTTCGCGTAAACCCGCCGCATAAGCGGCATGCCTGTCCAAAATAGTATCGACGATTTGCAGCTCAACAAAATGGTTACCTGAACCAACCGTGCCTAAACTGGCTGGGCGGATAATTTCCCGTTTTTCAAAAAAGGCTTCAGGCGCATATCGGCTATGGGCCTTTACTGCTTGTGTACTCAATACGGCACTTAATTCG
>NZ_JAQRFJ010000104.1:0-5406 GCF_028599065.1 Xenorhabdus sp. PR6a
GGTGCGGGGAGATAATCAATGTATCTTATTCCTAAATTGGTCGGTGTTGGGTTCTTTACCAGCGGCGGTCAAGGTGCGGTGGAAGCCGGCAAGGAGTTGGGGATTGACGTCACTTACGATGGTCCGACAGAGCCAAGTGTTGCGGGACAGGTTCAGCTTATCAATAACTTTGTGAATCAAGGCTATGATGCGATTGTCGTTTCAGCCGTGTTACCCGATGGTTTATGTCCTGCGTTGAAACGAGCGATGAAACGGGGTGTTAAGGTATTGACGTGGGATTCCGATACTGCGCCAGAATGCCGCTCCATCTATATCGATCAAGGAACGCCAAAGCAATTGGGCGGAATTCTGGTGGATATGGCGGCTAATCAGGTGAAAAAAGAAAAAGCGAAAGTGGCATTTTTCTATTCCAGCCCGACAGTGACGGATCAGAACCAATGGGTAAAAGAGGCTAAGGCTAAGATTGCAGAGGAACATCCCAATTGGGAAATTGTCACCACCCGGTTTGGTTATAATGATGCCACTAAATCCTTGCAAACTGCGGAAGGTATTTTGAAAGCGTGGGAGGATTTGGATGCGATTATTGCGCCAGATGCCAACGCCTTACCTGCGGCGGCTCAGGCAGCAGAAAACCTGAAACGGCAGGATGTAGCGATTGTTGGGTTCAGTACCCCGAATGTCATGCGCCCTTATGTTGAAAATGGGACGGTCAAACAGTTTGCGCTGTGGGATGTGGTCAAGCAGGGCAAGATAGCCATTCATGTTGCCAATCAGATATTGCAAAAAGGCGATCTGAATGTGGGCGATAAATTGAGTATTCCTGATGTTGGCAGCGTTGAAATTTCACCCAACAGTGTGCAGGGATACCGTTATGAAGCGAAAGGCAACGGCATTGTGGTGATGCCGGAGCGGGTCATTTTCACCAAAGACAATATCAACCAGTACGATTTCTAATCAAGACAATTTCTGATTCATGGGGCTGAATGCAGTCCCTGACTCTGACACCTTTCTGGAGGGAGAAATGGCAGATTTAGATGATATCAAAGACGGTAAAGATTTTGGCATTAATACACCGCAAAAGAATACGTTGTTTGAGCTGAAAGGCTGTGGTGCGCTGGATTGGGGGGTGCAGTCCCGCCTGGCACGGATTTTTAACCCCGCCACCCATAAAACGGTGATGCTGGCATTTGACCACGGTTATTTTCAGGGGCCAACGACGGGCTTGGAGCGTATCGACATCAATATCGCCCCGCTGTTTGAACATACCGACGTACTGATGTGTACCCGCGGTATCCTGCGCAGTCAGGTGCCGCCGGCAACCAATAAGCCGGTGGTTTTGCGCGCATCTGGCGCCAATTCCATTCTGACTGAACTCTCCAACGAAACGGTTGCGGTGGCGATGGAAGATGCTCTGCGCCTTAACGTTTGTGCAGTGGCAGCACAGGTTTATATCGGTACAGAACACGAACACCAATCCATTAAGAATATCATCAAGCTGGTGGATCAGGGGACGCGTTATGGTATGCCAACGATGGCAGTGACGGGCGTCGGTAAAGAGATGGCCCGCGACCAACGTTATTTTTCGCTGGCGACGCGCATTGCGGCTGAGATGGGGGCAAATATCATCAAAACCTATTATGTCGATAGCGGTTTTGAGCGGATTGCGGCGGGTTGTCCGGTGCCGATCGTGATTGCAGGTGGTAAGAAATTGCCGGAGCTGGATGCGCTGGAGATGTGCTATCAGGCGATTGATCAGGGAGCGTCGGGTGTGGATATGGGACGTAATATTTTCCAGTCGGAAGCCCCGGTTGCGATGCTGAAAGCGGTGCAGGCCGTGGTGCATCACAATGAGAAACCCGCCCAGGCTTATGAGATCTTCCTGAGTGAAAAAGCGCAGGGGGAATAATATGCACGTCACATTAGTGGAAATTAATGTTAAAGCCGACAAGATAGACGAATTTATCGACGTATTTCGCGATAATCACCTCGGCTCGGTTAAAGAGCCGGGCAACTTACGGTTTGATGTCTTGCGTGATAAAAATATCCCAACCCGCTTCTATATCTATGAAGCTTATGCTGATGAAGAGGCTGTTGCGGCACATAAGAAAACTCCCCATTACTTGCGCTGTGTCGAAAAACTGGAAGCGTTGATGACAGAGCCACGGAAAAAGACCACATTTATGGGTTTGATGCCGGAAGGGAAGTAAGGCAAGGGCGGATTTAACCCTCTGTTTATCTAAGGAAATAATGATGACAGAGGGTGATTTTTATTAGCTTAACCACCGTTATTGGTGTAACCATTTGGCGATAAATGTTGCCACGTGTTCCGGCCGATTGATATCGAGCTGCGGAAGCCGTGTTGCCATTATCATATCGCTGGCAATGGCTATCACATAAGGATCAAGGATTTCATCAACAGTATGATTCAGGCCGTTGCGATAAAGTGCGATTTTCGGGATGGGTTCTTGTTTGAACCCTTCAACCAAAATCAGATCCAGTGAATTTGCATCAAACCGACTGGCGAGATAGTCAAGATCCAGTTCTGCTAACTCTGGCGTTTCAGTCATCAAAGCCCAGCGTTGCCGGCTGGCGACTAACGTTTGTGCTGCCCCCGCCTTGCGTAGCTCATAGCTGTCCTTGCCCGGCTTATCGACATCCATATTATGATGAGTATGCTTAATCAGCCCAACGCGAATATGTTGCCGACGCAATAGTGGAATGACTTGCTTTAATAGTGTCGTTTTTCCGGTTCCACTGTAAGCGGTGATCCCCAGAATGGGCGGTGTTGTATCGTTGATGCCGTGGTTCATGCAGACTCCTGAAAGCGTTCCCAATGATGGTGTTGCCAGTAAAGACATTCTTCAGGGGTATTTAAGTTGGTGAAAGCGTGGGGATGGGGGAAATAAACCGCCTTTGCCTTAATCATCTGCATAAAGAACATCAATTTTCTGTCTCCCAAAGCGAGATAGCTTTCCAGACGGGGGATGAGACTGCGGTGCATTAATGCCAAAGTCGGATGTGCGCGTTTGCAGTCATGTGCATAAGCCGCCCAAGCGTTTTGTTTGTAGTGCCACAATGTTGCGACAAGGTTCTCTGGGAAATCGGGAACATCACAAGGGACAATTACCACCCACTCATGGATAGCGCTTTTTAAAACCGCCAACATACCTGCCAATGGGCCAGAAAAATCAGCAATGATATCCGGTATGATGGGATAACCGCTTTGCCGATAAATCCCCAGGTTGCGATTGGCATTAATCAACAGTTCATGAACCTGCGGTTGCAACCTTGTCGCAATGCGTTGATATAGCGGCACATTATCGAATTGCACCAATCCTTTGTCATTTCCCCCCATGCGGGTGGATAATCCCCCTGCCAGAATTGCGCCACTGATTTTTGGATGCGTCATGTTAAATCACCTGATATTGGGCAATAAAATATTTAATGTTTGATATACCCTTTATCTTTCAATTTACTGTGTTATTGGATGTATTCACTTTTCCCAATGATACCGTTATTCATATTGGAAATTTGTGAACGTGCTGTTGTGCTGCAATTTGAAATTTATAGAGTATATATAATAGGATAAGAGCGTGAAAATTTTGTTAACAAAATTCAGATCTGACCGACAGGAACAGATAAGATCTGATACTCCTTTTTTCGGATGCCCCTCATGAATATCGACGCCTTTTCTCAATATTTTGTTGAGATAACAGATCATTGCCAAAAACGTTTTTCAAATCTGTGTTTGGTTAACTAATAACTCTGTTGCCTGAAACAAAAAGGTCTCACGGCAAAAATTGCTGGATACGCCCAGAGTGTTTCCATCCAATATACTCATTGCGATGGAAGCTTGCCAAAGTGCTCATTATTGGGGAATAACGCTCCAAGAGATGAGCTACTGAAGTGACAACTGGCTCAGTGAAGCCGGATTTTCTGTCAATGATCCGTTAAAAATCAGGGTGATGCCGGGTTGTTTAATCATCACCGCCCAAAACTTACATACCCTTTGGCACTGCCTCAAAAGCATGAACCAGGGCGAGTGGGATGAGATTGCCATCGTCGATTGATTGCGGCAATTTCCCGGTGAATTGAAGAAAACACCACTGGGAAAAACCCGTTAATATGCTGTTTTATAATTAAAAAACAGAAAATCACCCCAGACAACATGAACCGTTTCCTTGTCCCTGCACTGCCATTTTTTCATTTTGGCAAGCGGTTCGCATTTATGTCAGTAAAACAACCCCATCGTCACAAGGAGTGTATTTATGGAGCTTCATTTTTCATCTCACCTTGCTGAACTGCCGGAATGTGTGCTCAGTGGCAACACGCTCAATCAGATTGGTTTTTCGGCCGATGCACTGTTCCATATCGCGCAATTTGCTAATGGTTTGATGCTGTCACTGATTGAGCCAGAAACCGAGCCGGATCTCGCCACGCTGTTCCACCATACCGAAAACCACCCTTATCAAGGAATCGATTGGGTACGCGAAAATGGTGAGCTTTATCTGGCGGGTGACTGGCTGACAGAAAGCGGCTTATTGGATCATCCTGTGACGCTGGAGACAGCTTATGGCTTGATCGTATTGCGTGCTGAACTGCCGGTATTATTAGCCTGAATCCCAAAAACGAAAATAAACCGGAATACCGATGTGGGTTTCCGGTTATTTTCAACGCTATTCCCAGTAAGATTAAGCTGCGGATGCGGAAGCTGGTTGGGGATTACAAGACAAAATGTGATGATAAAAAGCTGGAAGATCACAGGATCTGCCAGCTATTTTGTTTTATATGCAAATCAAAAAGTAATTTTTTCTAAATATTGCATAGCCGTTCTATACGCCCCTATTGAGCTAGGATTTAAGTCTTCCATCCGTTCAAAGAATCTTTTTGCATGCCCACTCATAGCAATTAAAAATTCTTCCTTTTCAATAGAAGTCTTAACTTCTGAATGGCAGTTTACACTAACAAGCACTCTATTTCCTTTTGATGGCGTAAATTTAACCTCTATCGGTTGATCTGGAAAATAACACTTAAACTCTTGATTATCATATAATACCGATAATCCTTCTGCCAGATAACACCAAAGATCATCAATATAATCATACATTGACTTATCAATAAGGCTAATACCATTTATGGTTAACTCTAAGGTACCATCGATGTAATCAGAACTTTTCACTCCTCCATCATATTGAAAAATATCAATATATTCATCTTTGATTTTTATGTATGTGTTTATGCTTATCATAGTTTACCTGGATAAAATTGGCCTATTCATCCATTTTTAAAACCAACTACATAATCTTGGCCTTTATTGAACCATCCTAATAATTAGGGTGATGCCGCTATTGGGCGGTTCCAGTTCACGCTGATATGGTACGGGAGGAACAATAGTACCGGAAGATC
>NZ_JAQRFJ010000105.1:0-5388 GCF_028599065.1 Xenorhabdus sp. PR6a
AAATGTTGTTTTAAAATATTTAATAATAAATAAAATCCTTAAAAATTTCATTTCATTGATATGTAACAATTTTCTTTCTGTTTTGCATTAATGTTAGTATAATCCATAATCTCATCCAAAGAGTTTTGATATCATTCGAAGAGGATATTGTCTGCTGTCAATTTATCATTATTTTAGTGGGTATTACGTTAGTGGAGATGTTGTTTGATTAGTGTCTTATTAGTTGATGACCATGAACTGGTTCGCATTGGTGTAAAAGGCATCCTTGATGATGTAAAAGGAATTAAAGTCGTAGGAGAAGCCAGCAGTGGAGAAGATGCGGTCAGATGGTGTAGATCAAACAGCACGGATGTTGTCATTATGGATATGGGAATGCCTGGTATGGGAGGGCTGGAAGCAGCCAAGAAAATCATCCGTTATTCGCCTGACACACGAGTGATTATGCTAACTATCCATACTGAAAGTTCTTTGCCTACGAAAGTGATGCAGGCAGGGATCAGGGGATATTTGAGCAAGGCTGCAACTCCTCAGGATATGGTCAATGCAATTCGGGCTGTTTATGCCGGGCAGCGTTACATTTCCCCAGATATTGCCCAGCAGATGGCGCTCGATCAGTTATCACCGCAAAAAGAAAACCCGTTGGATGAACTCTCCGAGCGGGAATTGCAGATCATGATAATGATAACTCAGGGGCGTAAAGTGAATGAGATTTCTACGTTGCTTAATTTGAGTCCCAAAACGGTGAATAGTTATCGTTATAGGATGTTCAGTAAACTAAATATCAAAGGTGATGTAGAATTGACCCATATGGCGATACGCTGTGGATTATTTGATGCGCAAAATAGGGTAGTTCACGGTGGATAATAATATTTGATGGGTGAACAGTCGTGGTGGAACTATTTGATTCAAAGACATTTTTAAAAACAGTCACCAGCCAGCCGGGTGTCTACCGTATGTATGATATCACTGGCACAGTGATCTATGTTGGTAAGGCCAAGGATCTAAAAAAACGGTTATCTAGCTACTTTCGGGCACAAGTCAGCAGTCGCAAAACAGAATCCTTGGTGAAAAATATCGTCCAGATAGATGTCACCGTTACCCACTCAGAAACAGAAGCGCTTCTGCTCGAACATAACTACATCAAGTTGCATCAGCCTCGCTACAATGTACTGTTGAGAGATGATAAATCTTATCCTTATATTTTCCTGAGTAGTGATACCCATCCCCGTCTAACTCTGTATCGTGGAGCCAAGCATGCGAAGGGCGAATACTTCGGCCCATTCCCTAATTCTCATGCAGTACGTGACACTTTGGTTTTATTGCAAAAACTATTCCCTATCCGCCAATGCGAAGACAGCGTGTATCGCAATCGTTCAAGGCCTTGTTTGCAATATCAGATTGGCCGCTGTCTTGCTCCGTGTGTTAAGGGATTCGTCACGGATGAAGAATATCAGCAGCAAGTTGAATATGTTCGCTTATTTTTGGCGGGGAAAGATCAGCAAGTATTGAATGAGTTGGTTGGAAAAATGGAACAAGCGAGTCAACAGCTTAAATTTGAAGACGCTGCTCGTTATCGCGATCAGATCCAAGCCGTACGGCAAGTGACTGAGCGACAATTTGTTTCCGGAGAAGGTGATGATCTTGATGTTATCAGCGTCGCTTTCGACGCGGGGATGGCTTGTGTACATGTTTTATTTATCCGGCAGGGAAAAATATTGGGTAGCCGAAGTTATTATCCCAAAATTCCGGCTGATACGAAATTAGATGAAGTCGTACAGACTTTCTTGGGTCAATTCTATCTTCAGGGAAGCCAAAACAGGACGTTGCCGACAGAAATTTTGTTGGACTTTGCACTACCTGAAAAAGAACTGTTGGAAGCATCACTTTCTGAAATATCGGGCAGAAAAATCTCTATCCAGTCACGGCCAAGGGGCGATAGGGCGCGTTACCTAAAATTGGCACGCACCAACGCCGCAACAGCCTTGATAACCAAACTTTCCCAACAATCGACAACTCATCAGCGATTGGAATCACTGGCGGCATTTGTCGGTCTTGAAAAAATCCAACGTATGGAATGTTTCGACATCAGCCATACGATGGGAGAACAAACGGTTGCCTCTTGTGTTGTTTTTGATGGTAATGGGCCAGTTCGTGCAGAATACCGCCGCTATAATATTACCGGCATCACTCCGGGAGATGATTATGCTGCGATGAACCAAGTTTTGCATCGCCGATATAGCAAAGCGATCGATCAAACAAAAATCCCAGACATTATCTTTATTGACGGTGGCAAAGGGCAGCTTGCACGTGCGATTGACGTTTTTGATTCTCTGGAGGTTGAATGGAATAAAACGCATCCTAAGCTGATTGGTGTTGCGAAAGGCAGTGATCGTAAGGCGGGGTTGGAAACGTTGTTTTTTAAAGCGGAAGGAGAGGGAATTGCACTTCCTCCTGACTCTCCGGCGTTACATGTTATTCAACATATTCGTGATGAATCTCACAACCATGCCATCACAGGGCATCGTCAGCGTCGGAAAAAAGTGAAAAAGACCAGTACATTGGAGTCAATAGACGGTATTGGGCCAAAACGTAGACAAATGTTACTTAAATATATGGGTGGATTGCAGCCTTTACGCAACGCAAGTGTAGAAGAGATCGCAAAAGTGCCTTCTATTTCTTACGCACTGGCAGAAAAAATCTATAATGCGTTGAAACACTAAAAGTATTGATGCACCATACTGATAAACTTTACATGGCCAGATAGTTACTAAGCATTATGCAATTGAATATTCCAACATGGCTTACCCTGTTCCGTATTGCCTTAATTCCGTTCTTTGTTTTGGCATTTTACCTGCCATTCCAATGGGCACCGATGTTATGTGCCATTATCTTTATTATCGCCGCTGCAACAGATTGGTTTGATGGTTTCCTTGCCCGTTTGTGGAAACAGACAACACGTTTTGGCGCATTTCTTGATCCGGTGGCGGATAAAGTGATGGTTGCTACTGCGCTGGTACTGATTGCAGAACATTACCACACGTGGTGGATCACACTGCCTGCCGCGACCATGATTGCGCGTGAAATCATCATATCCTCCCTGCGTGAGTGGATGGCGGAATTGGGAAAACGCAGTAGTGTAGCGGTTTCTTGGATGGGAAAAATAAAAACCACCGCACAAATGGCGGCATTGGTTGCTTTATTATGGCGCCCTTGCATTGAATTTGAAGTAGGCGGATTCGTCTTATTATATGCTGCTGCGGTCCTGACGTTCTGGTCAATGTTTCAATATTTGAGCGCTGCATGGGATGATTTGCGTGAAGGGTGATCGAAGTGGCGCAAAAAACAACGAACGAACGAGTTTTATAAATAATTGTGTTGACTCATTTCATGAAGTCAGTAGAATGCAACGCATCGAACGGCACATGAGATTTACAAAACAAGTTAAGTAAATCAAGCAGTTCGAAGAAAGGCGGGAATAGCTCAGTTGGTAGAGCACGACCTTGCCAAGGTCGGGGTCGCGAGTTCGAGTCTCGTTTCCCGCTCCAAAAAAGGCGCGTTGGCAGAGTGGCCATGCAGCGGATTGCAAATCCGTCAACCTCGGTTCGACTCCGGGACGCGCCTCCAAATTTAGCCCAGGTGGTGAAATCGGTAGACACAAGGGATTTAAAATCCCTCGGCCTTTAGGCTGTGCGGGTTCAAGTCCCGCCCTGGGCACCAAACATAAGTTTACTAACGTCTACTCAAGTAAACTAACTCCCAGAAAGACCTGATAAATCAATCAGGTCTTTTCTTTTTATGTCTACTTTGGTCTATTGCAATCAACATGCACTACGGGGCATAATCGGGGGAACCTACACTTCTATTTTAAAAGTGCCCCCAAAAATGAAACTAAACGCACGGCAAATCGAAACAGCAAAACCCAAAGAGAAAACCTATAAGCTCGCTGATGGTGGCGGCCTGTATTTGGAGGTCACTTCTCGCGGTTCTAAATACTGGCGCATGAAGTACCGCCGCCCTACCGATAAGAAAGAAGATCGACTGGCTTTTGGTGTTTATCCTATAGTGTCTTTAGCCGATGCACGAGCTAAACGGGATGAAGCCAAAAAACTCATAGCCCAAGGCTCTGACCCCAAAGCAGAGAAAAGAGGGGTACAAGCTGAATTAAAAGGGGCACCATCTTTTGAACAGGTAGCTCGTGAATGGCACGCCAGCAATAAACGGTGGAGTGAAGATCACAGCAACCGCATTCTTCGCAGCCTTGAACATTATATTTTTCCTTATATTGGCAGGCTCGATATCTCCATTTTAAGGACAAGCCATCTTTTAGCTCCCATTAAAACCGTTGATGCTGATGGCAAGCATGATATCGCTCAACGATTACAGCAACGTGTTACTTCCATCATGCGTTACGCCGTTCAGAATGATATTCTTGAATCTAATCCAGCCAATGATATGGCGGGTGCTCTCAGCACAGTAAAATCTAAGCATCATCCCGCATTACCTCATGAACGCTTACCTGAATTTTTGACTCGTATTTCTCGCTATCGTGGGCGTTTGATTACCAGAATTGCATTGGAATTAACTTTATTGACGTTTGTCCGTTCCAGTGAGTTGAGATTTGCCCGTTGGGAAGAACTCGATCTTGAAAATGCAGTCTGGAAAATTCCCGCCACAAGAAAACCCATTGAAGGCGTTAAATTCTCCGAACGTGGCATGAAAATGAAAACTGAGCATATTGTGCCGCTGAGTCGTCAGGCCGTATCTCTCTTTAAAACCTTACAGGGCTTGAGTGGCGAATGTGAGGTGATGTTTCCTCATGACCATAACCCGGCAAAAGTCATGAGCGAAAGTACCGTAAATAATGCCTTACGCGGTATGGGCTATGACACCAAAACAGAAGTTTGTGGTCATGGATTTAGAACAATGGCGCGCGGTGCGATGGGCGAGTCTGGATTATGGAACGATGACGCGATAGAACGCCAGTTAAGCCATGTGGAAAGAAAAAAAGTTAAGGCGGCATATATTCACACATCTAAACATTTGGAGGAACGGCGGTTAATGGTTCAATGGTGGGCTGATTATCTGGATGCAAACAGGGAAAAGTATATAACACCGTATGACTTTGCTAAAAAACGCCGAAAATAGATTAATGCAATAACCAAAAATGGTTATTTGGCGAAGCCATAAAATAAAGAAATGATCTTTGTATGAAATAACTTACTATTTCAACATCAAGATTTAATGTTATAACTCTGCTTTAATAACCCCTGTTCTAATAACGTCTACAAATATCAAATATGAACAAGCTAACAGGGGTTATATGCTATCTATCAACACATCTAAAGAAAGTCTTATCCGCTTATCAGAAGTTCAGCGCAGAACAGGTTA
>NZ_JAQRFJ010000106.1:0-5146 GCF_028599065.1 Xenorhabdus sp. PR6a
TTAGGAAACAACGCCCTGAAAAAATGCAAGAATATCAAGTTAACCCTTTGGAGTCATGACCAGTGATTTTAAGAAAACGATTTTTAATAGAAACCGTCAATGATCAATTGAAAAATATTTCTCAGATAGAACACTCAAGACATCGGCGTGTTGTCGGCTTTTTTTTGGAGGTCGTATCAGGCTTAATGGCTTATACGTTCCAACCGAAAAAGCCGAGCTTAGGTTTACGTGATCAGGAAATCGCTGTGCTTAAACTGAGTTGAGGTTAATTAAAATGTTCCAATAAGGTTTTGTTTCATAAATAATAAATATTTTCATGATGTATCATATACTCGTTTAACTTCAAGATGCTAGTTTGATTTTAAAGTTAACTATTAAAAATCAGTAAGATAAATTGCATTTTCTCATGCATCTTCAAGTTTATTGCGTATAAGTGTTTTTGTTGTAGTTGAATGTTTTTTAATGGTGATTTAAACTTAACATTTTTAACAATGTGATTTGCATCTTGTATTTTAAGTTTAACGTAAAAAAATATTGTTATTTTTTGTTTTTTTAAATACTGTTTAACAATATTAAAAATAATTAATTTGGAATATTGTGATTTTTGTTTGTAGGAAATAAACGTGGATATGGTTTCAATTTTTATAGTGTGATAACCATTTGAAAATTAATCTTAATGTTTTTATATTCTATATTAAAAGATGGAAATAAAATGAAATTAAATAAAGAACAAAAAAGAACGCAAATATCCAGCTCACACCGACTTATTGAGATGACGAAAAGAATAAGGCATAGACTAAATATAGAAGAAGTACATGGAAAGGATTTTGAATATATTGATCGTGATTATTTTTATAACTGGATAATTCCAGAGTTGCATCATAAATTTAACACTAGTATTTCAAAGAGACAAACAGCTTTGATAAAAAGAATAAGAGATAAAAAAGCCAATTATGAAGTTAACAGACTAACAGCCTATGAATATGCAGCAGAAGCATTTTTTGATAATTATTTTTTTAAGAACAATAATAGTTATGTTACCCCAAAATATACTGTTGATTTGATTAAGGAATCTATTGAATGTAGCAATAAGATATGTCTTGTTATGCCGATTTTATCTAGGAAACCTATTTCACCAATAAAAAACAAAGGGTATTTTCCAGATTTAGGTGAAATAAATACTTTGTTAAGATTTGCTAAAATAGCCAAAATAATAAGAAATATTTCTGGTTTTAAATGTGAGTTTTTAGTTTTAGCAGATGGTAATAAGTATAATAGAGCCTGTGGAACTCCAAAAAGTATAGTTGATGATTATCAGATGTCTCTCAATTACTGGATAAATATTTTAAATATTTCAGATGTTGTGAAGATATGTGACTATGAAAAATGGATATTAGAAAATAAAGAGATCAATTATGCTGACATAAGGGAATCTATGTATATTAATAATTATAATTACTTATCGAAAAAATTTGATCCCATATTCTGTTGCGATGATTTAACTAGCGCACTAGAAAAAATAAAACACGCTAATGACTTGGGTAATCAAATTAATTACACATATTGGTCTATTTTAACATCCGTTCATTATAACTCTCTTTATAGTGCAATGAATTATAAAGATATTTATCATGACAGGGAAGTCCAAAATCTATACATATCATTTATTTCTTCTCTTTCAGAGCCAATAAGTAGAATAAAAAAATCTCATCTTTTTTCTTATGAAAATATTGGAGTAAAATCATCATATGCACCAACATTAATCAAAGAGATGCGTTTTGAAGCATGGCAAGCTGCTAAGAGATATGTGGCAATTTCTTTAACGGATAGAAAATTAAACACCATTTATGATAAGTTACCTATAGCAATTAAATTAACTATACATGGTAAGCAAAATGAATTTAATTTCATTTCATCAACCCAGAGAGATTTTTCTAAGACAGCACAACACACTGTGGGTGGAATTAGAAAAATAAAAGGAGATATCTCTGTTGATTATAAATATAGATTAGAGAGAGAATGCAGAAATGAAAAAAAAATATATATAAATCCTTTTTCTACAAATAAATCTGATAGTTTCGATCCTCTATATGAAATGAGTTTGTTGAAACAGCCAATTTATTATTTATCTAATGAATAGGAAGGCTTATATGTCTAGATTTTTATCTGATAGAATATTTGTAAGTGAAACAGATTTACCTAATGAAATAATAAGAAATTGGAGTGATGTAAAAATAGAAATAGACAGTAATAATTTTCAAGAAGATGAATTTAAAAACTTCCTTTATGCTCTTAAAAATAAAGTAAAAAAAGAATCCAATATTTTCGTGAAAAATATAAAAGGAAATCTTGAAGGATTAATAAATGGAATAATGTATTCAAACTTAGATGATCACAAATGGTTACAGGCAGCTTGTATAACAGAAATTTTTAGACATCCTGATATATCAAAAAACTCAGGCTATATTGATACATTTATTTTTCAAAATAAAATCTATTCATATTTAGATAAAGAGGAATTAAAATTTGTTTTGGGTTGGGGGCAGGCAAAAAGATCTTGCGGAGGTTTAAAAACGGAAGGATACTCAGCTGATTTATCCGAGCTTTATGCTATCATGATGCTTCAATTAATAGCTAATAGTGTGCATATTATTAGTGGGAAGAAAGTTAATATACTGGTTGTAACTGGAGGAAATAGATTTCATGACGCATTGTTTACGGATGAAGAAAAAATAAAAAGATATGATAGTCAAAGAACTATAATAGCAAACTTTTTCTCTGATAATGAGGCTTTCATTACATTTATGCCATATGAAAATGAATTGATAAAGAAAAACATGTTAATGCCAAATATCAGAAAAATAGATGATCAAAATATAAATAAATTTTTTAAAACAATTTTAGTTAACATTGATTGGGATAATATTTTATCCAATTACCATTTATGTTACCATGGCATAATTATGCCTAGTAATCTTCAAGAGTATCTTAAAAATGGTGGGGATAAAAAAATAATAATAACAATGGCAGTTGTTAGTATACTTCGTAATGACACTCATAATTATTGGATTAATAAAGTAGATAGTATAGAGTTATTTGATGATACAATAGACTATTTTCGAGAAATAACAATACAGTCAACAATAAAATACTTATCAATTCATCTAATTGGTGATGTTGAAAGCATATTACAAAATGAATTTTATAGTAATTGTATAAGACTAACGGTTCATATGAAACATGATAGACATGATATACCTGCTATTTATACTTTAGGAAAGATAGGAGGTAATAAACTATCTCAACATGTTTGCATGTCAGTTATTGATGGTGTTATAAATTTCTCAACCGTCCTGGAGTTATATAAAAATGAAAAAATAAAAAAATATTTTCCACCAATAGATGGAGGAGAGCTATTTCACTGGTTAAATACTGAAAATCAACCTCTCCTATACTCGAATGATAATGTGAGCCATACATTTTCAAATATTCTATCTATTCCTTTAATTAAAATATGAAACTGGTAAAAAATGAAAAAAAAACACCTTAATTTAATCATCCTTTTTATATGTCAGGGGCTTAATGGTTCAATTATTTCCCTGTTAACATTAACATCGACATTAGTAGGCAATAAATTATCTCCCATTGCCTACTTATCTACATTACCAATAACCGCAACAGTTTGTGGTGCCGCTTTGATGGTTTATTATGCTTCCAGGTTAATGGAAATATATGGAAGAAAAATTTCCTTTATTATTGGTAATATTATAGGGATAATTGGCAGTGTATTGGCTTGTATATCTATTGTTTATCAATCATTCACTCTCTTTATACTTGGGGCGTTCGTATTAGGTAGTTCAACTGTATTTAATCAATATTACAGATTTGCTTCAGCTGAAATATTTGATGATGAGGTAAATAAGAAAAGATCAATATCGATTATTATTGGTGGAGGGGTTTTTGGAGGTATATCAGGCCCTTTTTTAGCGATGAAAGGTGAATATATATTTCCTGATTACCATTTTTTGGGAACGTTTTTATTAACAGCTATAATATGTGTTATTATAATTATTATTCAATCATTTTTTTATTTACCTATGGAATTAAAAAAAGAAATAATTGGCAAACATATTAAAAGTTCTTATAAAAATGAAGAGCTTGTTAATTTATTAAAATCAAAGTTGTTTTTTTTAGCAACAAGTAGCTGTGCCATAGGGTTTTCATTGATGACATTATTAATGAATGCGACACCTTTAGCTATGTTACATGCTAATTTTGATGTAGAAGATAGCGCATTGGTTTTACAGTGGCATTTTTTTGCTATGTATGCTCCAGCACTAATACTACCATTTTTTGTTGATAAATTAAGAACAACAAATATAATTTTATTTGGTTCCCTTTTTTTTATAATTGGAATGATTATAGCTATTTTTATAGATGGATTTCATAGCTTTCTATTTTCATTATTTTTTATTGGATTAGGATGGGCATTTATGTTTAATGGTGGTACATTCCTACTTAATGAATTTGTAAGCAGCAAATTTAAACATAAATTACAAGGAATAAATTCATTAGTGGTTTATCTATCTAATATGATTTCATCATTATCTGTAGGAATTGTGATGAGCCATCCAAGAGGGTGGGGTATTTTAAATATTATTGGTGTCATATTAATTTTTATATACACTATTGTTTTTTTTATAAAAAGCAAAAATTTATCGGGTGATAAATAATTATAGTATCTAATTTTCCTGAGTTCAGGACAAGAAATTGAACTAAACCTGTTCCAAGATCAGAGTTTTAGAGCAATAAGATACTGATCTTATAGGGAACAGGCAATGGATAAATGAGTTGAACTTTTTTATCGGCGACTTCTTCGTGCTTTTATTCCTCCATAGGCGCAATTCTGCCTTAAAAATTGGCATTGCCAGCACAACCATCAGATGGGGAGATCTCAGTGAGGTAATGATGATTATGGTCTTGTGCCATATATCCTCTTATTGGAACTTCAAAATATTCTATCCGAGATTCAATTGGCAATATTATCAGAAAAACCTTTTAATTCTACTCACTATATTGGAAGAATTATAAGTTCTGGGTTATCTATATTGATCTGTTTAAGAAATACTGTTACTTAGCAGGTCTT
>NZ_JAQRFJ010000107.1:0-5145 GCF_028599065.1 Xenorhabdus sp. PR6a
TGTGAATACAATATGAGTATAAAAATCTTCTTTACTTTTCAAATTACAGTGTTACTCGTTACATTGTTTTTTATCCTGGTAGAATCATAAACCTATTGGGTGTATTAAAATAAAACAAAACAAAAAATGAAAAACAAAAATAAAAATCACAAAGTAACATATTGATTTTTTCAAAAAAAACATTGAAACAAAAAATTCAAGATGATATAACATAATAAAAACAACACCTGAATAAATATCAATTATAATAAAAAATATCACTTATCAAGCAACAAGATTATTTGTTTATGTAAAACAAATTTTTACAAACAAAAAATGAAACATCGTACCACTGACAATAAATATTTGCTCTTTTATTTTAAAATTAACAATTAAAATAAAAAATAACTCTTCATTAATAATTATTATCCATGACAACTAATTTTATTTTCACTAACATTAAAAATTATGAGAACAAGCATGAATACAATATCAAAAAACAATTTCGGCATATCATTTAGCTTGCCAACAAAAATAATTCTTGAAAGACACTCGTTAGAGAAATTATTCCTCTACCTCAAAGAAAATAAACTTACCAAAACATTATTAATTATCTCGCAAGGCGCATTAGAAAGATCACCAATCCTGATAAAATTATTTAAAAAAATCAACACAATAACAGAAATTAAAATAATTCCTTATATTATTAAAAGTCATACTAAAGCATCAACTGAAGAATTGCTAAGGATAAAAAAACGGTTATCCTGTGAAAATTTTGATTCCCTAATTTCGGTAGGTGGAGGCAACATCCTTGATTTAGGTAAAGCTGCTTCAATCTGTATCGATGAATCGGTACAATTTGCAACCTTAGTCGGTAGTACCTTTGAACACGTGAACAAAAAGTTATTTCATATCGCGGTTCCCACCACATTTGGAACAGGTTCAGAGGTAACCAAAGGAGCAATAATTCTAGACAGCAGCAATGGTAATAAAGATGGCATCCGAGGAACAGCTATTTTTCCAGACATTGCTCTGATTGACTCTACTTTGGGTCACACATTGCCTGATAATATTTTATGCGAAACGATATTCGATAGTTTTACTCATGCTTTTGAAGCCATTCAAGCCGTGAAACAAAACAGATTTATTGAATTACTTGCCTTAGAATCACTATCTTTAGTTAATAATGTTGTAGATAAATATTCCAAAGGCAATATTGACGATCAATTTTACGATGATATCGCCTATATTGCTTTACTAGGAGGCATCTGCGTCTGCCACAACAGTACTTGTTTACCTCATCGATTTGAACAAGCCTTATCTCCTATATATAAATTATCTCATGGTGCTGGTTTGGCCGCATTTTATCCAGAGTGGATCAAATTCTTGATTGAACACCATGTTGAAAAACCTTTACCAAACGATATCACGCAAGGTATGCCACTAAATGAATACGTTGAAAAAATACTCATTAAATTAAAATTAAATACCTTAATAGATACATTAAAAACGTTAGATATAACCCCAAAAAATATTTCAAAAAGGATAAAAGGCAATATTACCAATGATCCTTTAGTAAATAAAATAGGTAACGAGGCAATAAATTTATTGGCTATTAATTACTTAGGAAAAAGATAATGAATTATTCTTTAATATGCATGAAAAAAGGCTATCAATTTTATCAGAAAGAATCTCCATTGGAACTCAAACCTGATTTTTTATTACTGGAAATTCAACAAGCAACTATTTGTGGTTCAGATTATATGGTTCTCCACGGAAATCACCCTTACAAACAATATCCAGCTATTCTTGGTCATGAGTTTGTTGGAAAAATAATAAATACCAACAGTACTTCAAGATTCAAAGAAAAACAATTTGTCACAGCACTATCTTATGGTTATTGTGGTCATTGTAAATTCTATCAGATTAAACGTTATAACCACTGTTTAAAAAAGATCACTTATAATACTGCCGGTAGCGGTGGAGCATTTTCTAAACATATGGTTGTTCATCATAGTTCATTAGTGCCTCTTCCTGATAATTCGGATTCAGATTCACATTTATTCGTTCTCGCTGAACCTCTCAGCATTGTTATACATGCACTTAACAAAGTTAGCATTGTTCCTACGACAAAAATACTAATTATTGGTGCAGGAGCAATAGGTCAGCTAAGTGCCCTTGTCTGCCAAGAAACTTACAGTGCCTATGAGATAATTTTCGTAGAAAAAAATCCGGCCAGACGGGATTTTGTTGCCGGACTTGGATTCATCACAATTGATGACTACTCTGCATTAACAGAAAATCATTTTGATATAATGATTGTCGCAGGGGGAAATCAATTGAATTTCAGCCAAATTCTCAATCTAATGGCCATTGGCAGCACGATATTGTTAATTTCTTATTTTGACACTATTAGCCAATTTGACATGAATGTTATTGTACGCAAGGAATTAAAAGTCAGTGGTTCATTCCTAAGTACCCCCGGTGATTTACAGCAAGCTGTTGGTATGCTGAATAGCGCTACAACCATGCACTCACAGTTAGAAAAAATAATTACTATCAAAATTCATTTCAATGAACTTAAAGATTACATGCTCAATGGAAATTCAAACGGAAAAGTATTAATCGAGTCAATAGGAAATTTAGAATGAAAATTACAGCATTTGTTATTGGTGCAACAGGCTGGACTGGATGTGAAGTTATTAGATTGTTAACGTTTCATCCCTGCGTGAAAGAAATCTATCCCATCTCTCGAGAAGCGAATATAGATCTTGAATCGTTACATCCTAATCTGATCGGTATTGCTAAGAAAACATATACACTAGAAGAAATACAACATGTAGAGCCTGATGTCATATTCCTTTGCTTACCATCTGGTGAATCACATGCTATGGCCCTTGCTTTCAGCTATAGCAATGCAAAAATCATTGATTTAGGTGCTGATTTCCGCTTTACAGATCCTGCTCATTTTGAAGAAATTTATGGAATACCACATGAAGCAAAGGAATTACAAGAGAAATTCACTTACGGTTATATTGAAGAATACCGGGAACTTATCAAAAAAAGTCACTATATCGCTAATCCTGGATGTTATGTTAATGCAGCTTTATGTGGTCTTATTCCTTTGATCAAAGAAAATATAATAAATACCGACACAATTTTTATTAGTGCCGTTAACGGGACTTCAGGAGCTGGAAACCATTACAAAAAAGAATTACTTCATTATAATTCAGTTTGGCAACATGCTGGCCTATTCCCTCAATGGCCATCGCCATACTGATGAAATAGAAAATATTATTAAAGAGACCACAGGAAAACAGGCAAATATTTCCTTAATCACTTCACATGGAAATTTTGTTAGAGGTATTTTCATGGTACAAGCCATGAAGTTGAATACGGAAATAACACATGACAGACTACAGATTCTGAAATATTTACAATCCTATTATCAATCAAATGAGTTTGTGTCTATTATTGGGTTAAATCGAGGTTCTCAAGGTATTGAAAAAGATTACAGCATTTATCCTCAACTTACTAAAGTCATTGGTTCAAACTCCTGCCATATATCTATTGATATCGTTCCAAAAACTGGTGAATTACGTATTGTCAGCGTCATCGATAATTTAGTCAAAGGTGCAGCAGGAACTGCCATTCAAAATATGAATCTTATGCTAAACATCAAAGAATCCACAGGATTAACACGCTATGGCCTCTAAATTAAAAATCCTTATTGTAGATCCTATTCATATAAAATTGAAAAATTATATGGAGAGGAACTTTACCATTACGGTAAAACATCCCATTACACAACAAGAATTAATAAATTGTATTAAAAAATACGATATCTTAGTACTCCGCAGTGGGGCACAAGTAAACAACCAATTTCTTGAACAAGCAAAGCACCTGCGGGCGATTATACGTGCAGGGACAGGTATCGATAATATTGATCTACAGGCTTTAAGTAAAACAGATATACTTTTTTACAACACACCGAGTACTAATTCTAGAGCTGTAGCAGAACTCAGTTTTAGCTTAATGCATTGTCTTTTTCGTCATATAAAACGAGCAAGTACAGAAATAGAATCCAACATTTGGAATAAAAAACTACTGATGGGTTTTGAGCTGAAAAATAAAAATCTAGGCCTGATCGGTTTTGGCAGTATAGGACAAGAAATTGCACGCATTGCCAAAGGATATGATATGCAGGTTTCCTGTACAGTTTCTCATTACACCGCAGAACGTGCAGCGGATATGAAAAAAAAAGATATCACTTTATTTGATGATCTTAATGTTTTGATGGCATTCAACGACATATTGGTCGTCTGTTGTCCATACACTGAATCGACAAAAAATCTGCTAAATAAAAATAACCTATGCCATTTGCAACCAACATCAATTTTGATCAATGTTGCCAGAGGAGGTGTGGTTTCTGAACAAGATCTTTATCAGTCACTGGCTAATAGAGATATTTATGGCGCAGCCAGTGATGTTTTCGAATATGAAAGACAATTCTCGCCATTATTCACTTTAGATAATTTTATTGGCACGCCACACATTGGTGCAATGACAAATGAATCACAAGAAAAAATTGCTGATTTAATTATCCGATTTCTAGAAGAAAAACTTCTGAAAGAAGTATATTAGTTAATAATTATTAAATGTGAAACAGAAATAGATTATAATCTAGGAGTTGTAATAATGAATATTCAAGAAAGATTAAAAAACAAAATACAAACACAATTTATGGAAGCACATAATGGATTAAGTGCAAAAATTGTCGAACAGGCTGGCTTTGAAGCTATTTGGGCATCGGGACTTTCTATTAGCGCTTCAATGGGGCTTTCTGATCGTAATGAAGCATCGTGGACGCAAGTGCTCAGCGCATTGGAGCAAATGTCAGACAATGTTGATATTCCAATATTAGTCGACGGTGATTCAGGGTTTGGTAATTACCTAAATGTAATACGCCTTGTAAAAAAACTCAATCAAATTTCTATTAATGCCCTGTGTATTGAAGATAAACTTTTCCCCAAAATAAATTCTTTCATCGGTGAAAAACAAGAACTAGCACCTATTGAGGAATTTTGCAACAAAATAAAAGCAGCCAAGGATACAGGGGGAAGTAATTTTACTCTGGTCGCTAGAGTAGAGGCGTTAATTTCTGGT
>NZ_JAQRFJ010000108.1:0-4607 GCF_028599065.1 Xenorhabdus sp. PR6a
AACAATTCAGAATCTGGCGGAATCTTATATAGAAGGCATGTTACATCTTCAACCTGTAGGCCCATATCGTATTGCTGGCTGGTCATCTGGTGGGCTAATTGCTTATGAAATAGCTTATCAGTTAATAGCAGCTGGAAAAAAAGTGGATTTTATAGGGTTGATTGATACAGATAGAGATTATAAACAATTTTATCCTGAGTATGAAAAGCCAAATGGCTTTGTTTTTGATGAAATGGCTAAATTGCTTGAATTGTTATCGATATTAGATATACCAAGTATTGTCATGAAAAAATTGATTGATCTTGTAAAAAGTAAAGATTATGCCGCAGTATTACAGCTTGTTAAGGAAAGTTGTGATGTGAATAATTTACCAGAGTATAGTTTTCTTAGAAATTTTATCTTAATTTGCCACAACATGGATGTAGCAAGTTATCATTATTGCTCGCCAAAATTACCTACTATGATTACTTTGTTTTCTGCACAGGATGAAAATGATCGAAGTGATTTTAGCTTAGGTTGGGAAAATATGATATCTGATGGATTATTACAGATTATTCCATTGAAAGGAACTCATTCATCCATTATGAAAAAACCTTATATTGGTCAATTAGGAAATGAGATGTTAAGAGTTATTAAATCCAAAGATTTATCAAGTTAATTAAGTTGTTCTAGAAAGTAGAATATAATACTGGAATAGAGGTTTTATTCTGGTTAGAAGAAGGTGAGTAGATATAGTTATATTTGCTCTATGACTTATCTACCACCTACTTATTCTATTATTTCTAGTCAACGTTACACTTTAATGTGGATTGTCTAATTAACTATATGGTTTGTATAAAATTGACTATTTTGAACATTTTTATGAATGGTTCTAGAAAGGAAATTTGCATGATTTTAAAATTCACGTGCAGTATAAAAATTATACCGCTATTAGTGCTATTCATTGGATTGGCTGCTTATGCTGAAAATGATGCCATAATAAAAACTGATAAGTCATCTTATCAAGTGGAAATTAGACGTACTAGTATGGGAATGCCGCATATTAAAGCTAATGATTGGGGTAGTCTAGGTTATGGTTATGGTTATGGTTATACTCAGGCACAAGATAATCTTTGTACAATGGCTGATTCTTTTTTGACTTATCGTGGTGAGCGTTCCGAATATTTTGGTGGTGAGGCATTACCTGTTTATATTAGTACTGCAGGTAACTCGTCTAATTTGGATTCAGACTTTTATCATCGCCATATTGTATCTGATGATGCAATAGAGAGTATGAAGCAAGCTCAACCAAAACGGATGAGATTACTCGTGGAAGGATTTGCTTCTGGTTACAATCGTTACGTGCGTGAACTTAAAACAGCAGTTTATTCTGGTAAGGATAATGCTGCTTGTAGCAACGCTACCTTGGGTTAAAACAATTAGTACACAAGATATTTATCGTCGGATGTATGCGGTTGGTTTAGCTGAGGAATTGTCTATTAGCCTATTACCGTCTATTGCCAATGCAGCTCCTTCTGTATTAGGTGCTGAGGCTATTAAGACAGTACCGCTGACACGAAGCTCGATTACTGAATTTCCTCGAATTCGTAGCTTAGCGAGTAGAGGCATTGGCAGCAATGCATATGGTTTTGGTTCAATGGCTACAGGTACGAATAGCCCATTGCTACTTGGTAACCCACATTGGTACTTGGTGGGCCCAGATCGGTTTTACTTAGCACAACTGACGATCCCAGGAGTACTTAATGTAAGTGGTGCTGGATTTCTAGGTTCACCTGTGGTGCAAATCGGGTTTAATGACAATGTAGCTTGGAGTCATACGGTTTCGACAGCAGAACGTGCTGGATTTTTTGAATTGCAATTGGTGCAAGGTGATCCTCTCAGTTATCTGTATGATGGTAATATATTGAAAATGAAGGAAAATATTATAACGGTGCAAGTTAGAGATAGCTCAGGAGCTCTTGTACCAGTTACGCGTACACTGTACAAATCTAAACACGGACCTATGGTAAGTAACCCGATGTTGGCTTGGAATGAAAACACGGCGTTTGCTTTGCGTAATATCAACAGGGATAATTTCCGTCTTTGGCGTAACTGGTTGCGTTGGAGTGAAGCTAAATCACTTGATGAATTTATTACCATTCAACGCGAAGAGGCGGCTATGCCTTGGGTTAATACTGTTGCTGTAGGACGAGGTAGTTCACAGGCTTGGTATGCCGATATAGGGGCAGTGCCTAATATATCGTCCACACAAATGGCGCAGTGTGCTACGGAAATGGGGAAGGTTTTAATAAAGGCTGGGCATTTACCACCTAATACTCCTTTTCTTGATGGCTCGCGCAGTACATGTGATTGGCAAAATGATCCCGATTCAGTACAACTAGGTGCAATTGGCCCGAATCGAATGCCTAGTTTGTTGCGCAAAGATTATGTTGCCAATATGAACAATAGCTATTGGCTAAGTAATCCTCAAGCACCGCTAACGGGTTATCCTGCGATTTTTGGTACGAGCGGTGAGGAGGAATTGAGTTTACGTGCTCGTATGGGGCATGTGATGGTGCAAGAGCGTTTTAGTGGCAACGATGGTTACCCAGGGCGTAATGTCAGCAGTGAAGTGATACGTCAGATGGCGCTCAATAGCCGAGTATTTAGTGCTGAACGTTTTAAAACACAAGTGTTGGAGCAGGTTTGTATCACCCCACTAGTCAGTGTACAGCGGGATGTACTCAAAGGAGAGTTGTTTGTACCTGAGCGTAAGGTGAATTTGACGGAAGCCTGTACTGTATTGAGAGCTTGGGATAACACAGGTAATAGCGATGCACGTGGTGCTCATATATGGGATGGCTTTTGGATGCGATTATTGATAGAACGTGAAACGCAGGAGTTATTCACCGTGCCTTTTGACTCAGCCGATCCACTGAATACTCCGCGTGAACTACAAGCGAATGCCACTGAAATACTCAGTCAAGCCTTAGGTGCTACGGTGTTAGATTTGCAACATAGTGGTTTGTCATTGAATGCTAAACGTGGTGACTATCTATATCTCACGCGTGGTGGCAGCAAGGTGCCATTGTATGGTGGCTGTGATGAAATAGGCTATTTTACTATTAGTTGTAATGTAAATAATTTATACGAAATGGATAGGGGGGATGTAACCAGTAATAGTTATTTGCAGGTAGTGAGCTTCCCACATGATGGCGTGGAGGCTTATGTTTTATTAGTTTCGTCCCTGACTGATGATCCGGCTTCGCCTTACTACAGCGATTACACATATAACTACAGTACCAAACAATGGCACCGTATTCCATTTACGGAATCGCAGATCAAAGCCGACCCAAATTATTTTAGTAGCACGATACAGGAATAGTGATCAGTATGCTTAGTCCGGTGAGTAAGTTGAGATATTTGGCGATTGTTCAGAGTGCATCATTCGGACTAAGCTCCCTAAAATAATTTAATGAAATAAAAAATGCGTAGGATAAATTTATCGGGTACACCTTAAGGCAATAACTGAAATTATTCATTTATCTTGAAGACGTGTGAATAAGTATTGATAACGATGTGATAGAGCCGGATATCAGGCCGTTCACAATAGATTATCCAGTCTAATCATAACTTGCCGGATAAATTATATATTACTTCTATCATGTTATTACCGAAACACAGAAGACGATTCTAGTAACCTATTGCCCTGAAATGCGACATTCTATAAAGAGAAATGTTCGAATGCTAGGTAATTAAGAACTTGCAATATGACAAAGTTTTAAGTGGTTCCGGTTGACAATTCCAGTGATCGAGGTAACTAAAAAACTACCTTACCTTGATGTATTTAACATTTTAGTTAATTGGGGATTGTTGAGTAACCGCATTAATAAATTTCCTCATCATGAAAGAAATAGATAAGAGTTAATATGGAAAATTATATTCATAATAAGATAATAAACCAAAAATTATATGATGATGATTCTTTAGGGGTTGGTAATTTTTTATTCAAAGTTATAGATAGTGGTATAAAAATCAGCAAACCTATTTTTTATCTTGAAGATGAATGGGTTTCTCCTTCAGGTAAAAATTATAAAATATTTACCTATGAATCACTGTTACTTGCAGTTATGGAGGTAGTTTCTTGGTATCAATCTCGGGGCGTTAGAGCGAGAGATACCGTCTGTATTTACACATCTGAAGGTATTTCCCAATTTATTCATACAATATCATTGCTTTCTATGAAAGTAATAGCCTGTCCGGTAAACTGCAGTATAAGCCCAGAAATAACAATATCATATTGCCAAAAAAATGAGTTTAATTTTATTGTTACTGATAAGTATGAAAACAGTAAACAGTTATTAACTATTCTGACTGAGAATATTATTTTGCTTAATACGGCAAAAATCTCACATATGCCTCTACCTGCCCTTGATATAGGACATTGGCCAGCTCTATATACTAGTAAAGATGAGATTGTTATGATTTTTCATAATCCTGATGTAAGTGGGATTTCCAAAACTATTCCTTTTGGACATAAGCAGTTTTTCTCAGGAAAATGGGGGGAGGATTTACAGTTTGCTGAGCAAATTAATGAAAAGATGTTAACGTCTCTTCCTCATTCGCAT
>NZ_JAQRFJ010000109.1:0-4591 GCF_028599065.1 Xenorhabdus sp. PR6a
TGATATTTACCTTGGCAGATTTTCAAATAATTTAACGCCTGCGACATTTTTTATCACCAGACAACGATAAAAAAATATCATCTATACCCCCTCTACCTTAATGACCAAAATAAGTCCAAAATAACCAGCAATTCATATTCATCTTTTCCCATATTTCAAATACTTCAATGGTGCAAAATGTCATTAGTTTCACAAGCACGTAACTTGGGTAAATATTTTCTTTTGTTTGATAATTTATTGGTTGTTTTAGGATTTTTCGTTGTTTTTCCCTTAATTTCGATTCGTTTCGTCGAACAACTGGGTTGGGCAGCGGTGATTGTCGGTTTCGCACTTGGCCTGCGTCAACTGGTACAGCAAGGACTGGGTATTTTTGGCGGCGCTATTGCGGATAGGTTCGGAGCCAAGCCAATGATTGTCACAGGCATGTTGCTGCGTGCACTGGGCTTTGCCCTGATGGCGATGGCATTTGCGCCGTGGATATTGCTCCTATCCTGTATTCTGTCCGGATTAGGCGGAACTTTGTTCGATCCCCCCAGGGCGGCATTGGTCATTAAATTAACCCGCCCACATGAACGTAACCGCTTTTATTCACTTCTATTGATGCAAGACAGCGCTGGCGCGGTCATTGGTGCACTAATAGGAAGCTGGTTGTTACAGTATAATTTCAATCTTGTCTGCTGGATTGGCGCAACCATTTTCGTATTGGCCGCCCTGTTTAACGCTTTATTTCTTCCCGCCTACCGTATTTCAACCATCCGGACACCTATCAAGGAAGGTTTGGGGCGCGTGATTAAAGATCGCCGGTTCTTTTACTATGTACTGACATTAGCGGGTTATTTTGTGCTATCAGTACAAGTTATGCTGATGTTTCCGATCATTATCCATGAAATTTCCGGTACAGCCACCGCCGTTAAGTGGATGTATGCCATTGAAGCCGTGATTTCCCTGACGCTGCTCTACCCTATTGCACGCTGGAGTGAGAAATACTTTCGCCAAGAGCAACGCTTGATGGCGGGGCTGTTTTTAATGAGTCTCTGTATGTTCCCAATCGGCTGGGTCAATCAATTGCATCTCATTTTTGGCCTGATTTGTCTGTTCTATCTAGGTATGGTTACGGCAGAGCCTGCACGTGAAACGTTGAGTGCATCACTGGCTGATCCACGGGCACGGGGAAGTTATATGGGATTCAGTCGCCTGGGGTTGGCATTAGGAGGCGCATTGGGCTACACCGGCGGTGGATGGCTCTATGATACCGGCCATGCCTTGGGTATACCGCAGTTGCCGTGGCTCCTGCTGGGGCTGGTGGGGTTAGTCACCATTTATGCCCTGCATCACCAATTCAACCAGAAGAAAATTGAACCAATCATTATCAACAAATAGTCAATAATATTCCCAAATTGTCGATGACTTCTTATTCCTCGCACAGCGAGGAATAAGGGCTTAAACAACAAACAAATTAAATAATAAATGGTGTAAAATCCGCCCATTGAAAATAGAAGGAGACAACATGCGAAAATTTTTCTTCGGGGCTGTATGGGTACTGGCAGGATTAATCAGCGGCTGCGATCAATTCAAGGAAATCAGTATCAACGAAGGCTTGCTCAATGATTATTTATTAAAAAAAGTTCATTATCAAAAGCAAATTAACTTGCCCGCTGCGACCACCGCCAATATCACACTGGGGGATTTAACCAGTCAGATTGGCCGCCAAGATCCGGAAAAAATGGAATTATCAACGCTGGCAAAAGTTCAATTAGCCACCTTACTGGGTACAGTCCAGGCTGATATGAAACTGACCATTAGAGCTAAACCGATATTTAATGCGGAAAAGGGGCTATTTTCATTCAGGGGCTGGAAATTGTGGATTACCAGACCACACCAGAAAAAGTGGCCGCGCCAATTAAAGCGTTGCTCCCTTATCTGAATAGCTCTTTAAGTGAGTTCTTTGATACTCATCCGGTTTATGTTCTGAATCCAGAAAAAAGCAAAGCTGAGGCTGCTGCCTTAAAATTAGCCAAGGGATTGGAGGTTAAACCCGGTAAGTTAGTGATTGATTTAGACTAATAAATACAAGCGTTTTAAATAAAAGTTCCAAGGAAGGGTAATAATCACCATAGGGCAGAAACCTGCCCTTTAACTCACCTAAAAGAATTTTCCGATTTGATATTTGAACAAAAGCATTACCGCTACTCATTCTCCTACTACACACGTACAAGGCCAAGCTCCATCTGGACACGGATGTCTAATCGGCAACTTTCGGGAATATCACACGGTTTCCCATCAGCATAAATGAACGCATTTGTTCGGTGAGGGTTGCCTTTTGCTGGCGTAATTCAAGTAGCTTTTTCATGGTGTTTTATGGTTGGTTATTCTGTTTAAAACACTATTTAACATCATGAAAAATGATAAAAAAGCCCCTGACATTCAGAGGCTAAACTTGCGAAAACATGAGGACGGAATATTTACAAAAATTTTCACTCTAATTTGTTTACATCAATACTTTCATATCCATCATTTGTTGGGTATATAAAAGCATTGTTCTTAGCGGTTGGAAAACTAAATGAAGCAAAAAATGCCTCATATGATATTGTTGTGAACTGAGAGCTTTTCCAGATATATCTGTTTTTATTATTATATAAAACAATAAAATAATCATCATCCATAATAAAGTATTTAAACATCGCGTATGGCGATATGGGTAATTTTTTATATACGACTGCGGTATATTGACCATTTTCATCCTTTACTTCAAACTTCTTATTCCAATCACCAAAGAATAAAGTTGATGGAAATAACATCCACGCTATAAAAACAGCAGAGATCACTAAAACCAATAATGGCTTTTTAAAAAAACATTTAGTTTTCATAATTGAATAATTCTATGTTGTGGTAACGAATCCATCCATAAAATATCAGAAAAGACAATGAAATCACCACCTTCATTGTGTTTTTTCTGCCATTTTCTAAAGCTATCATTAATTACAGGAACATATCCATTATATTTAATCCATAAGGCCATCCAGCTTCCGGTAGCGTAAAGAGCGGCATAATCGACAGAACTCACTTTATCTAATATACCGTTTTTACTCCAAATTCCTAAAGGTTCGTTAGCGCCAACAAAATCATAGGTATCTTTTAAATACATTCCAATCTGCTCGGTAACAAAGACATCTTTACCGTCTAATTTATCTACGTGACCTTTAACTGCCACCTTCATATTAGAATTACCCATGGCACCATACCAATCGTCAACCGTATCAAGTTTAGAACCAAATCTTCTAGAGTTAACCACTGAAAACGTGTCTATTTCTCGTATATCCGTTTCATATCCTAATGCTTTCTTTCCACCCTCTTTTTCTAATTGCATTTTTAATTGTTCTATACCCGCACTACTAGCCCAACCATTAATGAGGACAGACATAATTTCTTTAGGTTGTTTATATCTCAATGCCCACTCCATTTTTATAATGGAGTCATTAACTCTTCCATCCGGTATATCTATCGCTTTACCTTTAACATACTTATCTTTTTCTTCTTCCGTAAATATATAAGCAGGTTTTGTATTAAACCAATGGCGCATTAATTTGGGTGCCATTTCCCATCCCATTTTTTCCATTACATCCGGGATTTGGTTTAAATAAAAAATATCCATTTCAATTTCTGTGTTTTTGCCGCCTTTAACGGTTTTAGTTTTAAAAATCGACATTATTAAATCCCTATTTTTGTTTGAAATAAATATTTAACTTCAAGGTTTTCTTCTTTTTTGGCATCAAACTGTTTTGTCATTCCAGATGTTTGACATATTGCCTCAATCAGTCCCTTGTCCGTTTCCACTCCATATGCGATATCTTGGCAAACATTTCCTTGATGTTTCAGTGTAAACTTATGACTAAATAGAGCTTCTACTGCCGTTTCAAGTGGCTTAATCAACGACGAAAATCCAGACAAAAGTGGCCTTTCCTCTTCACGCCCCTGCAATTGCGATATCGCGTAACCCGTTGTTCCTGCCGCACGATGTGTGAATGATATCGACTTATAATCAAGCTGCACCGTTTCATACGGGATCTGGTCATTGTCATCAATTGAGTGCGGATAGTGACAGGAAAAATCAACAATGGTGGCACCTGTCAATTTAATTTCATAGAAAAATTCCAATTGTCCGGCAAGGTTTACGCGGTAACACTTAAAAAGGGCATCCAGCAATTCGTTTTTGTCTATCGCCAACCCCAGCAATGGGGAGGATTTATCAATGGGTTTGGTAAAGTTGACCGGGAGATGATTGACGTTCTGATCGCGTGTCATCGTATGGCTGAGGTGCAATACCTGTATTTCATCTTCCCGCCCGGCCTGATAGCGGTTGCCGATAGATTCGGGGGTTGAACAGCCCGCCGAGATTAAGCCTTGTTTCTTGCCCTTTAACGATAAGTAAATAAGATAGGACATTCCTGTCTCCTGTCATCTGATTTTCAATGGATGCTCATAACAGCATCAATTAAACAGAATATAACAGTAATGCTTATCTATTCCAGCATGAATAAAAGATCACCAGAAAAATTGTGATTAATCTCTCTTCTTAAATAAAATCAGATAA